>NZ_JACSJQ010000003.1:0-217136 GCF_018617145.1 Exiguobacterium sp. s75 | reverse complement strand
CGCTGTCACGCAAGAAGATCGGAAGCAAGAATCGTGAAAAAGCCAGGCTGATCCTCGCCAAGAGACACGAGAAAATCGCCAACCAACGCAAGGACTTCCTTCACAAGCTGTCGAGACGGATCGTTGACGAGAACCAAGTCATCGTCGTGGAGACATTGAAGTCGAAGGACATGATGAAGAACCACAAGGTCACCAAATCGATTGCAGATGTCAGTTGGTACGAGTTCGTCCGACAACTCGAATACAAATCAAACTTCTACGGACGGACGCTCATCAAGGCAGACCCCTGGTACGCATCGACCCAAATCTGTTCTTCTTGCGGCAAGAAAGGTCAGAAGAAGACGATGGATGTCCGTGAATGGACGTGTGCCTGTGGCGCGCACCATGACCGTGACATCAACGCGAGCATCAACCTGTTGATGTTGGCCGACTGACAACCCTTCAGGGCAGGGACTGCCCGACGAGCTTGGTCCATAACCGTGGCGGTAGGAGCACGGTCTTTCCAAGAAGCTCCCACTTCAATTTGCAAAGCAAATAAGTGGTGAGTAGTTCACATAGACGGCGTACCTGTCTTCATCCATTCTTCGCGTAACATACCCATCCGAATCGAATCATAGCGCTTCTCGTTCACGACACGCACTTGACGGATTCGACCTTCGAGTTGCATCCCTACTTTTTCAGCGACCCGCATCATCCGTTCATTCCCGGACCACGTCGTCAAGCCGACACGGACAACGGGTAGCGTCTCAAATAGATGCTCGGTCCATAAGCGAAGGGCACGCGTCCCGACACCACGATTCCAGCGGTCGGACTGATGCAGGATGATGCCCATCTCGAGCCATTCTCGTCCGGCATCTTCGAAATAGTAAGAAACGGTCCCATATACGGTTCCATCGACCTCAATGACCCACATGTCTTTTTTTTGAATGAGCGACTGCTCGATTTGCTGAAACTCTTCGTAGGACATCGCCTTATGTTCGAAGTAAGGAGCGTCCCATTGTTTCCACTCCGGTGTTGCATCCCGGTAAATCAATTCCCATAGTCGGACTAAGTCTTGTTTTTCAATCGGTCGAATGACCACTTCTTGATCTTGTCGCATGTTGTCTTCCTCTCTATAGATCGTCCTTACCTTATTCTTGTGTCCCGTTCGAATCTCCTTTTTTTCGTTTGCGCCAAATGAACGCAAGAATCAAGACAATCACACTTGCCATGACAGAAGCGATCGCGATTGGACTCGAATCGGTCATAAACAATTGTCCGATGGAGACAGAGTAGGCAAGTCCGAACGACGTGACGAGTTTTGCCCCGAACGCGATGCCCGCAAAACGCGGGAATGGCACGCGACTAAACCCAGCAGCGAGACAGATGACCTCATCCGGCAAAATCGGAATGATGAACAACACGAGCAATACACCAAGACCGTATCGATCGACATATCGATCGTATGTCTTCAGTTTCTCTTCATCGACCCAACGAATCATGCGTCCTCGGCCAAACCGGGCCAACCCATACATAACAAAGATGCCAAGCGTAGTCGAGATGCTTCCGACTAAAGCCGCACGAAACGGTCCGAGCGCGACACTCCCAATCGGCACACTGACCGCTTCCGGGACCGGCAAGGCAATCGGTTGTAAAAAGCTAAATGCCGAAAACACCCAGACCGCCTGTCGTTCATATTGTGCTAATAGACGATCCAATCCGTATGTGTCATAAAGGACGAGTCCGAACGAGACATAATAGACGAGAACGAAAATTAAGAAGAGCGAGAACGTGATCTTCCACATCTGCTTTAGGATGACGTTCGAGCCGTCCCGAATCGCCCGAAGTAACCCGACCGAAAGAGCGAGTAAGACAATGCCCGTCCAACCGAGCTGGTACGGCAGTAAGAGAGAAGGCAAGACGACGAACGGCAACAGACTGAGCGCGACAATCCCTAATCCATATCCAAGATAAATCGAATGTCGTTCTTTCATGTGCCCTCACCCTCTCCCCGTTCTATTTCTAGTGTACCCACAAAGTGATAGGGATGTATCCTGCCGAAGGCGCTTTCCCTCTCATGCTTTTGACGTAGAAAAACCACGGTCCGCAATGGACCGTGGCTTTCAATCACTTATTCTCCAAGTGATGCTTGGATGAAGTCATGGAATAGACGTTGTGGACGTTCTGGACGCGAAATCAATTCTGGGTGGAACTGTGATGCCACGAACCACTTGTGTTCTGGAATCTCAATGATTTCTACGAGACGACCGTCTGGGCTCGTACCTGAGAACTTGAAGCCTTCTGCTTCAAACGCTTCACGGTATTCGTTGTTGAATTCATAACGGTGACGATGACGCTCGTATACGAGTTCTTGATCGTATGCCGCATGCGCTTTCGTCCCTTTTTCGAGTTTACATGGATAAAGTCCAAGACGAAGTGTGCCCCCAAGATCCTCGATATCTTTTTGCTCTGGAAGAAGGTCGATGATCGGATACGGTGTCGACGGATCGATTTCTGCAGTATGTGCGCCGTCCAGCTTCAAGACGTTACGGGCAAACTCGACCGTCGCGAGTTGCATCCCGAGACAGATTCCGAAGAATGGGACGTTGTTTTCACGAGCAAAACGTGTCGCTTCAATCTTCCCTTCGATTCCACGCTCACCGAATCCACCTGGAACGAGGATTCCGTCCGCATCGCCGAGGATGTCTGAGACGTTTTCAGCCGTCACGTCTTCCGCGTTGACCCAGTCGATGTCGATATCCGCGTTGAACGCATAACCCGCATGTTTGAGTGCTTCCGCGACCGAGATATAGGCATCACGCAATTCGACATATTTCCCGACGAGTGCGATTTTCACTTTCTTCTCAAGGTGTGTGACCGTGTGGACGAGTTCTTTCCAAGCCGTCATGTCAGCAGCCGGTGAATTGAAACCGAAGTAGTCGTTGACGAGTTGGTCCATTCCTTGTTTTTGAAGGTTGAGTGGTACTTCATAAAGTGTCGATGCGTCTTGCGCCTCGATGACCGCTTCTTTGCGTGTATCACAGAAGAGGGCGATTTTTTCACGCATGTCTTCTGGGATATCGTGCTCCGTACGAAGAACGATGATATCCGGTTGAATTCCGTAGCTGCGAAGCTCTTTGACACTGTGTTGTGTCGGTTTTGTCTTCATCTCACCTGCTGCGCGAAGGTAAGGGACGAGTGTACAGTGGACGTACATGACGTTCTCTTTCCCAATGTCATTCTTCACTTGGCGAATGGCTTCGATGAACGGAAGGGACTCGATATCCCCGACTGTTCCACCAATCTCTGTAATGACGACATCGGCGTTCGTCTCGCGTCCTGCACGGAAGACACGGTCTTTGATTTCATTCGTGATATGCGGAATGACCTGAACCGTCCCACCGTTATAGTCTCCACGACGCTCTTTCTTCAAGACAGTTGAATAAATGCGCCCTGATGTGACGTTCGCGTTTTGCGACAAGTTGATGTCGATAAAGCGCTCATAGTGTCCGAGGTCAAGGTCAGTCTCAGCGCCATCATCTGTGACGAATACTTCTCCGTGTTGATACGGGCTCATCGTACCTGGGTCAATGTTGATGTATGGGTCAAACTTCTGAATCGTGACGTTGAGTCCTCGATTTTTGAGTAGACGCGCGAGCGAAGCTGCCGTGATCCCTTTACCGAGCGAAGATACTACCCCGCCTGTTACGAAAATGTACTTTGTCATGTTTCTTTCTCCTCTCTTGAATACCAACCATCGGGAAACGAAAAAACAAAAAAAGCAAAAGTGCCCCCGAAAATGGAGGACACTTTTGCTGCATCGTTACGTGCTAAACTAGCCCATGACTAATTTACGCCAGAGACGATGCAGTCGTCAAGATATTATTTTTTCTTTTTTTCAAGTCGATGAACACGACTAAAAAAGAAAAAGAGACACGCCTAGCCGGGCGCGATGCCCGGCTTTTTTGCGGTCTCTTATAAATCATCCTCGTCTTCGATATCGAGGTCGTCGTCCAAGTCATCGTCCTTGAAATCGTCAAGGCCTTCTACTTTTTCTTCTTCGTCCTCATCATCGAATTCAGATGAATCGTAATCTTCAACTTTTGCGAATACATCCAAGTCATCCTCGATATCGACGATGCCTTCGTCTGCTTCTTCGAACTCTTCTTCGAATTCGTCAAGTTCACCACGTTGACGTGCTTCGATGACGAGATCCTCATCCGACTTATCGAATGGGTACCAAACACGAAGCGCCCAACGGTTTGCTCCTAAGTTGACGAACAACCCGTCGATGTTCAAATCGGTGTAAAGTTGTGCGATTTTCTCGAGTTCTTCCTCTTCACTCGCAAACGTATAGTTTTGCTTGATTTTTTCGCGAATCTCATCAAAAGAAACAGGCTGTTCGCCAGTTTCTTGGAGAAGTTCATAAACGAAATCAATCAACGATTTATTCATTAAAGGACACTCCTTTTCCGTCACTAGTTAAACATCACTCCTCATTATAAACAAAAGCGATATGAAAAAGCTAGGGAAAATTATGATTCATGTATTCTACTCGGACGAACTCGGAACCAGTACAGGCTGATTAATCCAATATTGAAAATCCACGTAAGTCCTAGAACACCGAACATCCATGCTTTTGGAATTTGAAACGATAATTCCTCGTTTACTGTCTGCCCAACGTACAAACCGTATCCTATCAACCTAATCATTAAGAAGGGTTTTCGCCGTCGTCGCCACCGATGTACGCACACTTGCAGAGAACGAAAAACAACTGAGCAGTCAAATCAATGCGCTCATTCCTGAAAATGAGACGAACATCGCGGCCCTCCTCGAGCAAATGGGGCCGAAAAACAAACAAGGCACGGTCCGCGGACCGTGCCTTGTTGTATTATTGGACAACTGGTTCTGGAATCTCGATGGCCTTCAGCGAGCGATCGAGCAATTCGACGACATCGAACGTGCCGACGGTCTCATCAACTTCTTTCGCTTTCGTTCCATCTGATAACATCGTCAAGCAGTACGGACACGCCGATCCGATGACGGTCGGTTTCGTTTCAAGCAACTGTTCTGTCCGAGCCACGTTGACACGTGTCCCGACTTTTTCTTCCTGCCACATGAGACCGCCACCCGCTCCACAACACATACCGTTTTCACGGTTACGTGTCGCTTCGACGAGTTCGACACCCGGTATGCGTTCTAGGACGAATCGTGGTGCATCGTAAATGCCGTTATAACGACCAAGGTAACAAGAGTCGTGATAGACGACACGTTCATTCACTTGAAGGTCTGGTTGGATTCGACCCGTATCGAGCAACTCTGCGAGCAACTCCGTATGATGATACACCTTCACATCAGTCAAACCGAAGTCCGGATACTCATTTTTGAACGTATTGTACGCGTGCGGGTCGACCGTGACGATTTTCGTCACCCCATACTTCTCGAACAACTTAATGTTCGCTTCGGCGAGTTCTTGGAAGAGCAACTCGTTTCCGATTCGACGTGGAGTATCCCCTGAGTTCTTCTCTTCATTTCCGAGAATGGCGAATGAGACGCCCGCCTTGTTCAACACGCTCGCAAAGCTCTGCGCGACTTTTTGGCTACGGCTATCGTAAGACCCCATCGCGCCGACCCAGAAGAGATACTCGAATTCCTCGCCTGCTTTTTTCTTCTCTTTCGCCGTCGGGATGACGAGCTCTGTATCCTTACGCCAGTTCTCGCGTTCTTTCCGGTTCATTCCCCACGGGTTTCCTTGACGCTCGATATTGGCGACCGTACGCTGTGCCTCAGGATCCATCTTCCCTTCCATCATGACGAGGTAACGACGAAGGTCAATGATTTTATCGACGTGTTCATTCATGACCGGGCACTGGTCTTCACAGTTACGGCAAGTCGTACAAGCCCAAATTTCTTCTTCCGTGATGACGTTGCCGATCAACTCGTCTGCGACGAGCATATGACCGTCTTGCGCAGCTGCTGCGATTTCAGCACCTTGCGTGTTTTGGAACATGAGTGCAGGTGCCCACGGTGATTTTCTCGTGACCGCCGCGCCTTTCATATTCATATGGTCACGAAGTTTGACGATTAAGTCCATCGGCGACAACATCTTCCCAGTTCCTGTTGCCGGACAAACATTCGTACAACGCCCGCACTCGACACAGGCATACAAGTCGACGAGCTGCTTCTGGTTGAAGTCTTCAATCTTGTTGACCCCGAAGACAATCTCTTCATCCGACTCTTCCGCTTCTTCCATCGCTGAAAAATCAACAGGTGCCAAGCGACCGACTTTGTGCGTGCGACCGAGCCATACGTTGAGCGTTCCGGCAATCAAGTGTGCGTGTTTTCCTTGTGGGATGTAGACCATGAAGCTGAGTAAGAATAAAAGGTGCATCCACCAAAAGACGACGAATAAAGCGAAAGCGACAGAGCCCGGTACCCAAGCAAACGCTGAGCCGATGAGCGTCGCGACCGGTTCGCCCCACATTGGAAGCTCTTCTTTATAGACGAGGTAAAACCCGTTCCCGAACAATACGGAAACCATCAACCCGCCGATGAAGATGAGGGCAAGACCTGCTAAAAAGTTTCGTTTCAAGCGCACGAGCTTCTCGACGTAACGACGGTAGAATCCCCAAACGACCGCAACGAGAATCATGAGCATGACGATTTCTTGCATGAACGTAAAGATTGGATAAAGCGGACCGAGCGGGATATGCGGGAAACGTGTTCCCACCGCTAGTCCTTTCCAAATAAAATCAATCGCCCCGAATTGGACGAGGATGAAGCCATAAAACATCATGACGTGAATTGCGCCACTCTTCTTATCTTTCAACAATTTCTTTTGACCGAACACGTTGATCATGACCTGTTCGAGTCGTTCTTTGTTCGTTTGGCTCCATTCTGCCTTCTTCCCGAGCTTGATGAACGTATAACGCTGATGAACTAGCGTAGCAAATAAATATACACCATAGCCGAGGACGAGCAAGAATAGAATCCAGTTGACGATTAAAAATGTAGACATCCCCAAAACTCCCCCTTTGAAAACGGATTCAATCTTGAATTCAGTATATCAAATGATGAATGAACAGTCATTCATTTTTATGAAGTTCTCATCAGAAGTTTAGAAGATGTTTCAATATGAGCAATAATCCTCCATAGCTGCACACGGCCAATACGAACGTGCGGAAGTGCAAATTTCGGTCGGATGGCAGTTCAAACTTCACGATATTGAGAATCATCGCCCCGGCCACAAAGGCAAAACAGAGCGCTTCGACGTGCGCCGCCAAGTCAATCCAGCGTGAAAAGAACCCACCAAGTAAAATCCCCCCACTCAACAAATAGCGTCCTTGTCGCATGTAACGTTTACCATAATGACGATTTAAGTCATGCCCGAGCGCTAAAAAGTGGACACCGAGCGCTGTCGCATAGAAACTTCTCGCAACGAACGTCACCGAGTCGGCTGTCACCACGTACGCCGAGAAGGTCATATAGGCCGTGAGGAGTGTCACCTGTAACCAATACGAAACGGCCCGGTCGACCGCCTCATCTTGAAAGTGAGGAGTTCGAACGAACCGCATCGTGCCATAAAATACCGTGAATCCGATAAGACTGACGATATAAATCTCAGAAGGTAACGCCAAATTCAACCAATCGACACGAAGCGTGTCCTGGCGTTTGTTCAGAGACGGCAAAAGATACATGAAGAAGTACGTGATGGCGATTCCGCTCGAGAATGAGAACCATTTCTTTGAGGGAACGGTCTCTTCCCGGAATAAATAGATGCCGAAGAAGTTAATCAGCGCCAAATAGATGATGATCCAGTTCGCCATCTCGTCCTCACCCTTTCAAGTCAATCCAAAACCGCTCGACGACTGTCCCGTCTTCTTCCGTATACGGTGTGTCCGCAATGCCACCATTGTTTAAAATGACTTGACGGGAAGCGATATTTGTCCGGTTACACGTGATGAGTGCCCGCTCGATTCCAAGTTCTTTCACTTTCTCAAGCGCAAGTTGCAGTTGGATGGTGGCGAGTCCACGCCCGCGTGCGCTCGGTTTCACCCCGTACCCGACATGCCCACCAATCTTCAAAAGTGATTCATTCAACTCGTGACGAATGTTCGCCGCCCCGAGAAGCTCTTCTCCATCTGTAAGCCAATACGTCGTGCTCGGGACCCAGCCTTCCTCTATGTTCTCACGTAACTCTTTCTGACGTAATGTGTTGACGTACGCCTCGAAGTCTGTCGTTTCACGGTCCACCGAGGTCGGGACAATCCGCTCATCCCGCTCGTACCATTCCTCTAAAAATGCGAGAATCTGTTCTTTTTGATCGACAGACGTCTTGATTAGTCTTAACATCCCATTTCCCCCTTTATTCCTTTCCATTCGTGTTCTCTAAATTGATTTCCTTGTTCCTTCATCTTAGGGAAAGCACAATTGAAATAAAATAGACGTTCTCGTCAAAGTTTGTCCCCTTTCAGGCATGAAAAAAAGTGCCACCTTGTTCAGATGACACTTTCGGTATGCTTATCCTTCGAGTCCGAGACGTTGCGGCATGTGTGGAGCAAGTTGTCTCGCTTCTTCTAACCGTCCTGCCTCGACGAGCGTATGGAAATGTAAAAACTGTTCGTGCGATGCATCACTGATGGCTGCCAAATAATCGACGTACCGATCGTAGACCGCTTTGTCTTCTGACCGCGCCTCAATAAGTGCGATGTACAGGCGAACGGTGTCTTCCCCGTAAAGGAGCGGGAACTCATCGTTCAATTGAAGCAATTTATCGATTGAATCGACATCGACTCCGTTTTCTTGGTCATAATGCATGATGACTTGCTCAGCATGGTCTTCAAGGCGACCGCGCCACTCTTCATACTCTTCTTCATTCGTTTCGAGCATCTCGAACCAGTCTTCGTTCAACATCTCTTCAATCTTGTTTACGCGTTCTGTAAAGTTCATCAGTCTTCTCCTCCTTCAAATGTCCACGTGACATGTACTTCATATATACCAACATCTTCTTCATTCATGGACAACTCATATACGAACGTACATGATTCTTCCGAGACATCGAGGCGCGATGTCGTCGTCGCCATCGTCATCGACATATATGGATTCTTGTATAAGCTTTGCGTGAAGCGACCTTCGATGAAGGAGTGGTTCATCTCAATCGGTCCCTTACAAATCAGCGCCAATCGTTCCGGCGTGTACTTGATTGTCGTCGGGACCGCCCCGTCCTCTTGTCGTTGGTCAAACATTAAAATAAAGCCAGTCTTCAATGGATAGTATAAACCGTCTGCCGAGAGCTCGATTGACTCTGGCATGTCACTCATCCGTGTTGTTTGCTGGACACGCACGCGAAGTGGTTCAATCGCCATGCTCATCCCCCTTTCCGTCAATTCATCGTACCATATGTGGTAGGAGTCGTTCTATCGACGGCGCTTCGTTTTCACATAGACGAGATGGTCTACCCAATCTTCGTTCTCAAAGATAAACCCTTCTCTCGTGCACTCATACGACATGCCGACACGCTCCGCGAGACGAATGGATGCTTTATTATCGAGATTGATATGTGCCTCGATTCGTTGAAAGTTCAAGTCGTCAAAAGCAATACGCATCGCCAGGTCGACTGCTTCTGTCCCATACCCCTGACCCCAATGTTGATTATGAATCGTATACCCGACCCTCCCCCATTGAAACGCATCTCGCGCCAAGGTAGAAAAATCCACCATGCCGAGATGTATCCCATCATCAAGCCGGAAAACGGCGAAGACATGTGCCTCGTCTTCAAGCGCAAGTGCCTGATGATTGTCGACTAGCTGGTCAAACCAAACGGACGTACAGTCGCTCATGTCTAATTTCCCGGAATCGTACACGTGTTGCGAAATACGACGATTTGTAAATCCACTTAACCACGCGTCATAATCTTGTTTCTCTAACGGTCGTACGATGATTCGATTCGTTTTTCGTTGATGAGTAAATCGGTTCAATCTCTCAGGTCCCCTTCCTATTGCTTTTATACAGTCAGAAAAACTTCTTCCAATTCCCTTCCGAAATCACATCGACCTTCCCATCCTTCACGCGAATCGCCGTCTCGTCGTCAATCGCATAGGCCGGCGACTGTAATGTCTCCGCCCATTCTGCAGCATCTCGTGACGTGTTCCCCGGTAACATGTCATGATCGAGATGTGGAAAGATCGAGAAGTCGACAAACCCTAACGTCTCATCGCTCTGCTCATCGGATGCGCGCCATCCGACAAACGCTTCTCCGATTCGTGGCGTCATCACCATACTCCCCGCACTCAATCCGACGTAGACACCTTTCCAGGACGGGAGCAGCGAGGCTACCTCGGACTGTTTCATCCAATGGTAGAGAAAGAGCGGATCGCCCCCATTCACCAATAATACGTCTGCCTTATCAAACGCCGGTCTCCACACCGACTCATCGATACTCGGGAGTGCGCTCAGTTCGAGCACCCCAACCGACTTCCAGCCCAACTCACACATCGGCGTCGAGAAATCTCCGTTGAAAAAGTTCCATGCGTGTTTCGTTCCCCCGTTCAACGCATAAATGGCTGTTGGGATACAGAGTGCATTACACTCTTCAATCGGCTTGTCTAATAACTCGAGAAGTGCTCGTTTGATGCTTTCGTTCTTAATACCTGCTGACGTTAATAACAGTTTCATTTACGTTTCCTCCTTCTCATCTCCCTATAAGGAGTTCGCATGAGTCGCCGTTATCCCCTTTTTCCAACAAAAAAGGCCGTAGACGAATTTTCGTCCACGACCTTGAAGTTCTGAAAAATTAGCTAATTTTATACACGCGACCTTCGAACGGTTTCAAGTGAAGGAGCGATGATTCCGCATCGCCTTCAACCGGCATGTTGCTCAAGACGACATCTTGCGCACGAAGTGTCTGATCCATATCAAACATCGTCTCTTTCGCCGTCAAGTTCGTGACGACGAGGTACTGCGTGTCACCGAGCGTACGCGTATACGCATAGACTTCCGGATGTTCCGGCAAGACGACATCATACGCCCCGTAAACAAACGTCTCATTATCTTTACGAAGTTGAATCATCTCTTTATAGAAGTTAAAGATTGAGTCCTCATCTTTAAGCTGTGATTCGACGTTGATATCCGTATAGTTCGGGTTGATGCCGACCCATGGCTGCTCTGCGAACGTGAATCCGGCGTTCGGGGCATCACTCCACTGCATCGGTGTACGCGTGTTGTCGCGTGACGAGTTCCACGTGATGCGCATCATCTCGTCATGACTCTTCCCTTGTTCGACACCGATATAGTAGCGGTTGCGTGTCGCGATGTCATCATATTGATCGATCGAATCGAATTTGACGTTCGTCATCCCGATCTCTTGACCTTGATAGATAAACGGCGTCCCTTGCATGAGGAAGTACATCATCGCAATCGACTTCGCGCTTTCTTTCCAGTAACGTTCATCGTCTCCCCATTTCGAGACCGTACGCGTCTGGTCATGGTTTTCGACGTAAAGGGCGTTCCATCCATCGGCCTCAAGTCCTTTTTGCCATTTCGTCAACACGTTCTTCAAGTGAACGACATCGAGTTTCGAATCGACATCTTCACTCCAAAGGTCCATGTGTTCGAATTGGAAGACCATGTTCATCTTCCCTTCCTTTTCACCGACCCATAGATGGGCATCGTCAGGTGAGACGCCGTTCGCTTCACCGACCGTCATGATGTCATGTTTATTGAACGTCTCGTCACGAAGCTCTTCTAAATAGTCGTGAATTCCGTCCACGTTCATGTGCATCTCGAACGACGGTACAAAGTCGAGGTCGTTCGGGTTTGGCAAGTCGGCGAACGTCGGGTTCTTGCGAATATGGCTGATTGCATCGACACGGAACCCGTCGATCCCTTTTTCGAGCCACCAGTTGATCATATCGTATACCGCTGTACGCATCTCAGCATTTTCCCAATTGAGGTCCGGCTGTTTCTTCGAGAAGACATGCAAGTAGTATTGCTCCGTCGTTTCATCGAATTCCCAAGCCGAGCCACCAAAGATCGATTCCCAGTTATTCGGCTTCGACCCGTCCGGTTTTCCGTCGCGCCAGATATACCAGTCGCGCTTCGGATTGTCTTTTGAGCTCTTCGATTCAATGAACCAAGGGTGCTCATCCGACGTATGGTTGACGACGAGGTCGAGCAACAGCTTCATACCGCGCTGATGCACTTCGTCCAATAAGCGGTCGAAGTCTTCCATCGTACCGAACTCGTCCATGATATCTTGATAGTCACTAATGTCATAACCGTTATCATCGTTTGGCGATTTATACATCGGGCAAATCCAGATAACATCAATACCGAGGTCTTTCAAATAGTCGAGCTTATCAATGATTCCTTGAATGTCTCCAATTCCGTCCCCATTCGCGTCATAAAAGCTACGAGGATAAATTTGATAGGCGACGGCTTCTTTCCACCAGTTGCGTTTAAGCGTTTGTGTTTGTTGTTCTCGTTGTAAAAGTTGCATGTGATCTAGATACTCCTTATCCCAAAACTCACTGCTCATCATTTATACTTATCTTATTCGTGCTGTGAACTTTATATCATTAGCGCAATCGTTTGCACTATGCAATAAATTTATCTTACCAAAAAACATTCGATGATACAAAGATGTTTCATCAGCATACTCAACGTGTACCCTACACGATTTTGAAAAGAAATGAAAGCGAGGTGCTTCATCATGTTTCGATTTGCCACAATGGAGGATTTTTCAGCAGTCGATCAATTGATTTTAAAGAAAGCAAAAGAGTTCCAAGTAGCCGGAAAGTCGCAATGGGTCAAATATTTAGAGCCGAGTCGTTCCGACTATGTCCGTCACGATTTGACGAACGGGACGGTGTTTGTCTACGAACGAGATCAACAAGTCGTCGGTGCCGTCAGCCTGATTCCTCCGACTGACTGGGACCATAATCTATGGGACGACCCGGACGGTGCCGTCTACTTGCATCGACTCGTCACAGACTCGAGTGCAAAAGGTGAACGCATCGGGGAACGTTTGATGCAGCATGCCTTAGCAAACACGTCTTCGACCATTCGATTGGACTGTGTTGCCGACAACGCCTTCTTAAATAACTACTATCCTCGGTTCGGTTTCCACTATATCGGTGAACGAAATGGATTCTCACTGTTTGAAAAACAGGCTTGACCTTGACGTGACGTCAACCTTTACGCTTTGACTAAGGAGGTGAAGGGATGTATTCGATACAACAACTTGCGTCACTCGCTGGAACGACAACGCGAACGCTTCGACATTATGACGCAATCGGTCTTCTCGTCGCGAACCGCGACGTCAACGGCTATCGGCGTTATTCTTCACGCGATGCGGAACGGTTGCAACTCATCTTACTCTATCGCACGCTCGATGTTCCTCTCGATCAAATCGGAGAATTGCTTGATTCAACGACGTTCAACCGGATTGATGTGTTGAGTGGACATATCGAGGCGTTGCGACAGAAAGCAGCCTATTTCGCTCAGCTTGCCGAGACGGCAGAAGCGACCCTCACCTCACTCAAAGGAGGGATTCCAATGGATGACAAGTCATTATTTGATGGATTATCTTATGAGGAGATTCAAGCTCACGAGGCGAAACATCAAGAGGAAGTGCAGAAACGTTGGGGAGAGACTTCAGCTTACAAGACAGCACAAGAACGTGCGCAGAAGCGATCGAAAGCGGATTGGGAACGCATCAATCAAATGCAACTCGATTTGATTGCGC
This sequence comes from Exiguobacterium sp. s75, assembly GCF_018617145.1. GTDB lineage: Bacteria > Bacillota > Bacilli > Exiguobacteriales > Exiguobacteriaceae > Exiguobacterium > Exiguobacterium profundum. The sequence goes on along the minus strand of NZ_JACSJQ010000003.1, from coordinate 203,413 downwards.
CACTCGTTGATTTATTTCGTTCACAAATCGCAATCGATGACGACCGAGTTCAATCGATTGTGAAAGACAATCATCTGTTCATCGACACACACTTTTACGACTGTTCACTCGATATGTTCAGTGGACTCGGACAGATGTATGTGACGGATGAACGATTCACCGCATTTTATGATCGCTTCGAGCCGGGGCTCGCTGCGTATTATAACGAGGCCATCCAATACTATTGTATCGCGAACAGTTAAGTCCAAGCCTCAGGCTTGGACTTTTTTTCGTCGCTCGGTGTCTTCTTGCGGTCCTATTTGAAGATGTTTTTGTAACATCGGGAGACTCGTCGCCAAATAAATATAAGGGAAGGTCGAGAAGTTGTCCGTTCCACCTGTATAGATTACTTCACTCGTTAGTGGGGTCCATCCTTTCTTCGTCCACTGGCAAAGTCGAACTTCTTTTCTCGATGTGTGGTTATGGAATCCCCAATATGCTTCTCGTTGTCCCACTGCCATCGATGGGGTGATGGTTAAGATGGGACAGTTCATTTCTTGTAACAATCGTTCGTTCATTTCCGCAACTTCGTACATGATGATGACGTCCGGTTGCAGGTGTCGAATCGTATGTTCCGCTTTTTTATCTTGTAAGGAAACGACACGCGTCATACGCTGTTCCGGAATCGAATCGTCACAGAAAGCATACCGCGACTGCAACTCCGCGATTCGTTCTCGACTGAACCTCCGCATTATGGGAGTCAGGAAGGAAATGTACGATTGTGTCAGAAGTTCTTTCCACGTGTTGACATGAGTCGGTGTCGGACCATCTTCCATGATCACATGTGTGACGCCTAAATCCCGTATCGCTTGATAGACAAGTGTTGAACTCCAGTGGTCGCCCGTGCAGAGTACAACTCGCATTTTCTCATCTCCCTCCACTTTGGTTTGCGGTTTGACGCATCTCTCGGACCGCCACATCAAATGAACCAAACATTTGTTGAATGTCTTTTAATGTCGGACGATTGCCCTTTTCTTTTTGCCACACTTCATACCCCCATGGCGAGAGAGCGGTCAAATGTTCATCTGCCTCGTGTAGCGCGTCCATCATTTGCTTCTCCGTGAACAGCTCTCGCGTTGAGATGCCAATCTCGTCTAACGCTTGGGACCAAGACCCGAAACGCCTCACCACTTTCGTGATACTCGGACGTTGGTTCTGCTTGGCCCATTTGGCATAAGCGGTCGACGTCAATGGATGAAGCTCTTCATTGGCATCAAGTAACGATTGGATGATTTCACATTTTTGATCGAACGAGATGATACTCTTCAAATTCGCCTCAATCAGTGCCACTTTCCACGATCCGAACTGAATGACGACCTCTGTCAACGTCGGTGCATCATTGGTCATGGCCCACTTTCGATAATCGGCACTATTGAATGAATCATGCTCTTTCGCCGCTTCACGAAGCATTTGAATCATTTCCTTCTTTGTGAACCGTGGCGTTTGCTGTTCCAACCCAGCCAAACGCAGTACATTCGACCATGATCCGTACATTTCCAATAATTCCACCACGGTTGCCCCGCCGTGAATCTTTTGCCATTTCTGATACATGTAGATGGTGAGGCGACCGTCCGAAGAAGCCTCTTGTAAGTGATCAATCAGTTGTTGCTTTCCCATGTCGCCTCCCCCTTACGTGATTGACGTATCGGTTCATCCCACTTCACGGCTACTAATTTGTGCGAACAGGTGAAGTTGACGACTTAAAATTTTCGTTTCGTCAAATTTTTCTTCGACCACTTCGCGACCACGTTGCCCGAATGAATAACACTGTTCAGGATGTTCAATGAACCAGCGCATCGCCAAGGTCAGTGCCTCAGGTCGACCGACGGGAACGAGAAAGCCGGTTTCCCCATCCGTGACTTCTTCTCGACAGCCACGGATATCGGTAGCGATGACAGGTAATCCGGACGCCATGGCTTCAAGAATAGAGCGTGGCAATCCTTCACGATAAGAGGGAAGTAAAAAGACGTCGTGTGCTGCAAATAAAGAGGGGGTATCCCGAACGAATCCGGCGTAATGAATCTGTGGATTTTGGGCTAAATGCGCCTCGACTTGTTTCGCCGTCTCTTGATCACGTTCACTCGTCATCAACTCTCCAGCAATCGTCAACGTCGCGTTCGGATAGCGTTTCGTCAGTTCATCGAACGCCTGAAGTAAATCTAGGATTCCTTTTTCTTGAACGAGCCTTCCGACAAACAAGAACTTTAAATATTCTGGGGAAATGTGTTTCTCTGTCGGATAAAATCGATTTAAATCAATCCCGTTTCCGAGATGCATCAATCGTTCGTCCTCTTTGAAATGTCTTGTTTTAGCGAGTGAGTAATCTTCCTCGCTTTGGAGCAACAACCAATCGGTCGCTAATGCCGCGAGTGATTTCTCTAACCAGAAGACGAGTTCGTATGCGATTCGACCCATTCGTTCGTGAAAGTAAAATCCATGTGCGGTATAGAGAATATGTGGTGTCCTGGCAATGCGGGCCGCGACTCGTCCTAACGCTGCGGCCACCGGGGTGTGGACGTGAATGGCATCATATTTTTCGCGGCGCAATAACCTCACCAACTCTTGAATGGTCTGTAGATTACGCTTCGGGCTAAACTTTCGATCGATTGGCAACGTATGAATGACCCATCCTTCGTCCCGAAGACGATCCGTCCGATCACCGTAAGCACACGCGACGTCGACTTCGTGTCCTTCCGCCTTCAGCGACTCAATGAGAGGACGTAGCAACACATCCGCTGTCATATCGACAGCGCAGAACTGGAGAATCTTTAAAGGCGCCATAAGTGCACCTCCTCCGGCTTCATCGCGCGATCGAGCATGCCTTTCAAGTCAATGACGATGCCACGACCTAACTTCAGCTGGCGTTTCGCAATCGTCCAACCCTCTTGAACGAATTCATCGTGAGACACGGCATAGATGACGACATCCGCTGGTTTTAAGTCACAGTATGATTTGACGTCGATTCCATATTCGCGGCGTACCTCTTCCGAATCGACGAGCGGGTCACACACTTGCACTTCTAAGCCGAACTCCTCGACCTCTCGAATCAAGGAAGCCACTTTCGAATTGCGAATATCACTGACGTTCTCTTTGAAGGACATCCCGAGGACCGTCACACGTGCTCCGAGAATGGCCATGTTTTGACTAATCATCGTTTTAATCAGTGATGTGGCGACGAAACGTCCCATCGTCTCGTTGATTCGACGACCTGCTAAAATCACTTCCGGATGATAACCAAGCATTTCAGACTTCATCGTCAAATAGAATGGGTCGACGCCGATACAATGTCCACCGACTAGACCTGGTCGGAAATTTAGGAAGTTCCATTTCGTCCCAGCAGCCTCTAACACCTCGAGCGTGTCAATGTTCATGCGATCGAAGATGATGGCCAATTCATTCATCAACGCGATGTTCAAATCGCGCTGTGTATTCTCGATCACTTTGGCCGCCTCAGCCACTCTAATCGAGGAAGCGCGATGAACGCCGGCATCGACTACCGTCTCATAAACAGCCGCTACCACATCGAGTGTTTCTTCATCCTCGGCAGCTACGACTTTTTTGATTGTGCGGAATGTATGCTCACGGTCGCCCGGATTAATTCGTTCTGGAGAGTAGCCGACTTTAAAATCAATCCCGGCCCGGAGACCCGATGTTTTTTCAAGTAATGGGATACACTCTTCCTCTGTCAGTCCCGGATAGACCGTAGATTCGTATACGACAATCGTGCCCGGTCGCAAATGCGCCCCAACAGCACGAGTCGCGCTACAAATCGGTCCTAAATCTGGTTGATTTTGATCATTGATCGGTGTCGGCACAGCCACGATAATGAAATCCGCCTCTTCAAGTTTGGCGACATCCGTCGTATATAAGACCGCTGCTTGCTCAAGGTCTACTGATTCAACTTCTCGCGTGCTGTCGAGATGAAGGGTAAGCTCATTGATACGCGTTTCATTGATGTCTACTCCGATGACGTCTCCTACGCCACCTAACGCAACAGCGACAGGGAGTCCGACATATCCTAGTCCGACAACAGCTACGTGACGATTGGCAATGGTTTTTCGTGTTGTACGTGATTCTGAGATGAGTTTATCCATGTCCATCTGCCTCCTGAGATTCGGAATTATGCGGTTTTATCAATCACAATGAGTTTTCCATTCGGTCCCCGAGGAATCGATTGCACGGCGGTCAACGTAATCACGACCTCTTTGCCGAACAGTAGTTCAAGCTCGCTCCTCATAATCTCTTCATGTTCTGGCTTGAAACGTTCAAGATCCGGGACGTATTTTAATTCGATATGATACAAATCATGTTGCCGATACTGCGTTTGGATGACCGAGTTGGGTAACACTCGGACAACGGTCGTCAAATCTCCTTCGTAGATTTTTTGTTTGTTCGGAGTGAGTACATAATTGCTTTCGCGTCCCTCAATGGAAGTGACGAATGTTCCTCCCTGTCCACAAGCACATGTCCCCTCTCCAATTTTCATCCGATCGCCAATCCGGTAACGAACGAGCGGTGTCCCATGGGTCGTAAAGCTCGTCACTAAAATTTCCTCGTGATCCCCATACGACTCGATCACGCCTGTTTCGTGGTGGAGATGCATATTGCCATGAGTACATTCCGTTAAAATCGGCGCGCCTTCAGAAGACGCGTACTGATCAAATACCGGGGCATTAAACGCCTCTTCTAAGATGGCTCTTCCTTGAGGCGTAATCGTTTCGGCAGTCGGAAAAATAGCCAGTAATTGAAATTCAAGTGGAACCTGATTTTCTTTGATGTATTTCGCGATTTCAATCATGGCAGACGGTGCACTGTCTAATACGACTGGCTTGAATCGATTTAATGCGTCGATGTAATGAGGGATGGTCTGAGGATTGACATGATAGAGCGAGAATAGCAGTTGATTGAGCGGTCGATTGTAGCGCCAAAATACAGGTTTTTCTTGATTTGGATTACAAATTTTCCGTCCTGTGAAACTCGCTCGTTTCATTCCTCTGACAAACCCGTGTTGCGCTTTGAAAAAGTCGACGTGGGCCATACGTCTTTGATAGTCTTCTTTCGTAAAATGAACTTGTAGGGACGTCCCTGTCGTTCCACCGGTTCGTCCAAGAATGTCTGTTTTGATGTTCGAGTGGATGTCCGGATTTTTCCGAACTGTTTCTTTTTCGAGGATCGGGATGCGCTTCAACTCTTCCATCGATTGAAGGGGAAGAACAATCTCATTTTCTTCAAACAGTTTTTGATAATATGCATTGTGCGTCGCACAGAATTCAAGAAACGCATTGAGTCGCTTCAACTGATCGGCTGCGACAAGTACCCCATCTTTTGGACGATTGGCTAAAACGACTAACTCACGCTCATATGTGCGTCCGTACCGTTCTTGCCATAGTTTCATTCCATACAATGTCGTCATCCATTGTTGTAATCGAATCGGTGATCTCATGTATAAATCACGAAGCGCAAACCCTGCCATGGTGTAGTCTCCTCTCGCTAAGTGTAGAGTCGTTTCACGACTCGGACTTTTCCGTTCTTTTCTTTCTTGATGCTTTTCACATCTCGTAGAAGAACTTTCATCCGTGAAGTAAACAGTCGCTCGACTTCTTTTTGGAGCGCGACTTCATGTTCAGGCTCAAATCGTGCCTCATCCTTCACGTACAGCATCTCAATTTCGTCTATTTTGTGTTGCAACACTTGGATTTGAATAATGGAGTTCGGCAGCACGCCGACCGCTGCCGTCAAATCCCCTTCAAACACCTTATAGCCTTCCGGCGTCTCAACATAGTTCATTTGACGACCATCGATTGACTCGATAATGGTGTCCTGTCGTCCACATGGACACATCGCTTCACTGATGGTCATCCGATCGCCAATGCGGTAGCGAATCAGCGGTGTTCCGTGCGTCGTGAAACTGGTGACGAGTGCCTCTCCAAACGCATCCGTCTCGATGATTCCCATCTCAGGGCGTAAGTGCATCTTCCCGCACTCACACTCCGTAACGATAGGAGCCCCTTCCGAAGAAGCATATTGATCGTAAACCGGCGCTTGGAACATCTCTTCTAACAACAAGCGTCCGGATGGTGTGAGCGTCTCCGAGGTCGGAAATAAAGCCACCGGTCGGAACGATAACGTCTTTTGATGGGTTTTCAAATATTTTGCGATTTCAATCATATCGGAAGGTGAACCGTCGAGTGCGGCCGGTTGAAATTCGTTCAACGAATCGATGTAGTGTGGAATCGTCGTCGGATTCGAATGCACGACCGAGTAGAGCATTTGCTTCATCGGGGCATTGTACCGCCAATACACCGCATTCTTTTGATTACCTGGACAAATCATCCGTCCTGTAAAACTAGCTCGCTTCATCCCACGGCGAAAACCATGTTGTTCTTTAAAAAAATCGAGATGCGCCATTCGCATTTGATAATCGTATTCGGTGAAACGAACCTGAATCGATTTACCCGTCGTCCCGCCCGTCATGCCGATGATCGGGGCATGAAGGTTAGAAAAGATGGTCTCATCCGTTCGAAGCGTCTCTTTCTCCAAAGGGGGAATCCGCTTAAAGTCTTCTAAGCTCTTTAAGGGTAAGGTAACCCCGTGTTTTTTGAAGAGTCGCTGATAGTACACGTTGTGTTGATTACAAAACTGTAGGAATTGATTCAAATGATTGAGTTTTGCATCAGGTGACGCTTCATTTGGAGCACGTCTCAGTCGCTCCAATTCCTGCTCATAATACTGACCGTATCGCTCCCGATATAACTTGATTCCATATAAGGAAACCAGCCAATTTTGGAGGCGAATCGGTGAGTGTGCATAAATCCGATCCTGTAAAATCCCCATTACTCGATGCCCTCCTTCAACACTTGATGATAGGCGATGTACCAGTCGATAAACGCGTTTACACCATCGCGAATCGACGTCTGTGGTTGAAAGTCAATCGATTCATATAAAGAGGAGGAATCGGCAAAACTCGCGGGTACATCTCCCGCCTGAAGTGGTAACAAGCGGAGGATGGCCTTTTTCCCGACTCGCTCTTCGATCGTCCGAATAAAGTCCATCAAGGATACCGGTTGCTGATTTCCAATGTTATAGACACGAAACGGAACGTCACTCCGGTCAGGTAGAGGATGTTCATAGTCAAACTCCTCATCTGCCAACGGTGCGATATCCATAAGTCGGACAATCGACTCGATGATATCGTCGATGTATGTGAAATCTCGTTCCATCTCACCGTAGTTGTATACATCGATTGGTTCGCCTTTTAAAATCGCCTCCGTAAATTTGTAAAGTGCCATATCGGGACGCCCCCATGGCCCATAGACGCTAAAGAATCGCAACCCCGTCGTTTTTAGACCGAACAAATGGCTGTACGTATGAGCCATCAACTCATTCGCTTTCTTCGAAGCCGCATACAAGGATAGCGGATGATCGACCGGGTGTTGTTCGGAAAATGGCATCACCTGATTCGAACCGTAAACCGAGCTCGATGAGGCATAAATCAACTGTTCTACTGGATAGAAACGACAAGCTTCCAAGATGTTCAGGAAACCAACGATGTTGGATTGAATATAGGCATCCGGATTTTCTAAGCTGTAGCGTACACCGGCCTGAGCCGCCAAATTGACCACGATTTGAGGTTGGTTTTTTTCAAAGACACGCGTGATCGCCATCTTATTTTCTAGGGCATCACGATAGAGTTTGAAACGAGGATGCGTCAACACATGAAGTCTTGATTCTTTTAATTTCGGGTCGTAATAGTCATTGACCACATCGATCCCGATGACATGATGTCCTTCTTTTAGCAACCGTCGAGCCAGATGAAAACCGATGAACCCGGCCACTCCGGTCACGAGAACTGTTCTTTTCATAACGACTTCCTCCTTTGCGTTGACTCGTTGACTCGCATCCGTACCGGTTCGATTTGTGGCGCAAAAATACTTTCCATCACTTCTTCTGGCAGTTCGTTATTTGCGACAAACAACAAGAAAGACGTGAGGCCGTTCGATTGATCGAGTAGATATTCAATCGTTTTCAAAATCGGATCGACCGATTTAAAGGGTCTTGTACAACCGACGAAAATCTTTTCATATACTTGATTCGTATGTTCGCTCGTCGCAAGCAGTTCTTCGAACAATTTTTCACCAGGACGAATGCCACTGAACTGAATCGGGATTTGCTCGAGGGTGAAGCCGCTCAAGGTAATCATCCGTTTCGCCAAGTCCACGATTTTGACGGGATTTCCCATATCTAGTACGAACACTTCGCCGCCGTTTGCGCGTACGCTCGCTTGAATGACGAGGCGACTCGCTTCAGGGATGGTCATAAAGTATCGGGTCATCTCTGGATGCGTCACCGTAATGGGTCCGCCCCGCTGAATTTGTTCTTTAAAGAGCGGAACGACGGAGCCACGACTTCCTAAGACGTTGCCGAAACGAACGACCGAGAATGTCGTTTCGCTATGTCGCGCCTGCTGTTGGACAATCATTTCTGCTACTCGTTTCGTGGCACCCATCACGTTCGTCGGATTGACCGCCTTGTCCGTAGAGATCATGACGAACCGCTTCACTTCAAAGAAATCGGCGGCTTCGACCATATTCTTCGTTCCGTAAATATTGTTTTTCACTGCCTCTCTCGGATTGTCTTCCATGAGCGGAACGTGCTTATGGGCTGCCGCATGATAGACGACGTCCGGTCGATACTGATCAAACACTTTCGTCACCCGTTCCCGGTCTTGGACGTCACCGATGACAGGACAAATCTCTGTATCCGACCCGAGTAAGCGAAGTTCCCGATCGATTGCATATATGCTATTCTCGCCATGACCAAACAGGATCAGTTTGCCTGGATTAAATTTCATCAATTGACGACAAAGCTCTGAGCCAATCGACCCTCCCGCACCCGAGATGAAAATGGTCAATCCACTCAACGTCTGAGAAATCTCCGAAACATCGAGCTGAACTGGTTCACGGCCGAGCAAGTCTTCAATGGCTACTTCACGAATCTCATTTAATGACACCTTTCCGGATGCGAGTTCCGCAAGCATCGGCAATGCATGGGATTCGACGCCTGTCTTTTCGATTCGTTTCAATAGTTGGACCCGATCCCCATATGGAAGAGAAGGAATGGCCAACACAACCACTTCGATATTCAGCTCTTCAATTTTGCGTTCTAATAAATCAATTGAACCGATGACCGGCGTCCCGTGAATGTAGAGACGGTGAAGCAATGGATTATCATCCAACACCCCGACCACATGCAGCACATTCGTTCGATGCTCTTTCAGTTCTTTAATGATTTTTTGACCCGATTCCCCACCACCGATAACCAAGGTAGCTTTTCCATTCGACACCGGTGCGTTAAATCGGAAAAACGATCGTGTCCTAGCGACGAGTCGGATAAATAACATGCCGTTAAATGCGAGTAAGCTTTGAATAAAAATTGCTTGATAGGAAAAGCCATCCAATAATACGTATGATGCGAATAAGACGAACGTGTCACTCATGACCAACACAATCGCCAGTAATTGCAATTCACGCATCGATCCGTATCGCCAGTCGATTTGGTATACCCGAGTCACCCATCCTAAAATGAGAAGAACGAGCGTCTTCAATCCGAGGATCGTGATCAAATCTAGCGGGTCAGATGTTACCGTCGGATTATTTGCAAAGAATAGGTCAAACGTCACGAAAATCGCGAGCCCTGCAATCGTGATATCGAGTAACATCAAGAGCGCATTTTTTCGATCAATGGGAGACCGAACAGTTGGAGTACTCATCCTTTCACCACCTTCCATCCCAATCAGCTTCGAGTTGATGCTAGATAAGTACCCGTTCAAGATTCACAATCCAAAAGAAAAGAATAGCTTTTTGATACGAATGACATTTCGTCATGAAACGGTTTAACAAATGTGTAATGAGTTTTTATTTTCTTTTGTGAATATTTTTAATTTATATGGGTATTATGGGAAGTAGAAGGTAGGACATTTGGATTATTTTCACTTTGAGATTTTGCGAATGTCGTATTCTCCCAAAGTAGTCAATCGATTCAGGTTCCTCCCTTTTCATATCTCGTCACCGGAAATATGTTCTAGCTTTCCTTCAGGACCACCATTGTTTAACCACACCATGACCTTTGAAGCCACGACTTGCTTCTGAAAAGGAGAGACATCACGATGAAACGATGGACAGAGCAACAGATCCTCTCATGCCTAAGACAAGCAGCGAATGAACTTGAAGAATTTGACACAAAACAGTACACACTATGGGCCCGAAACAAAGACGTCCCCTCCCTATCGACCGTGATTTACAAATTTGGTTCTTGGCGGGAAGCCGTTCAAGCGGCGGAGATTAAGATGTTGTATCGTTATTATTCAGATGAAGATATTTTGACCGCACTGATTGAGGCATCAGAAGAACTTGAACTCTTCACGAGCCAAACGTATCGTGCCTGGGCAAAAATCTCTCAAGCCCCTTCCTTGACGCTCATCAGTAGCCGGTTCGGTTCGTGGTCGAATGCGTTACGCGAAGCCAAGCTTCAAACGACGACGGTACGGAACAATGAAGAACGGATCATTCAAGCGTTGATTGAAGCCTCTGAAAAGCTAGAGCGCCTCACGTCCCAACATTACGCCGTATGGGCACAAGAAAAAGGCTATCCGACGGTAGCGACAATCGCTCGTAAATACGGTTCATGGAGCTATGCGCTATTTGTCTTGGATATCGCTCCACCGAAACGTAAATGGGATGAGGAAGATGTCATTGATGCCTTGCAGTTAGCCAAAACAGAGCTACCACATTTTAGTATCCTCCACTACCGGAAATGGGCCGAAGGTCGAAATGTTCCAAGTACATCGACGATCAATGCCTTGTTCGGAAGCTGGACGGCCGCGCTAAAATGTATGGAGGAACAAAAAGTAAAACAGTAATCCATACAGATGAACTCATACAAAAAGCGCCGACTCTTTCTAATCTGTACCTCATGTAAAGGACATTAATAAAAAAACTTATGCTGCTTCAAGGAGATGATTCCTGTACTGTACGGGAGTCATCTTTTCATGTTCCATTGATCACGACAAAGAAGGGGTCCAGCCACCGAAAATCGGTGACCGGACCCCTCTTTTTATCAAAAATCTTTAAAACCGGCTAGTTATGTCCCAGCCTCGTCATCGTTAGCCAACATCGCATAATCATCACTCTTATTTTCAACTACACAGTTATCAGAGAAGAATGAAAAAACGCTGTTGACACCTTCTCTAAAATATAGGCTATACTCCCAGAATTGGTTTAATCCTCATTCGTCTCCGTTCGTTCAAAAACAATCTGTTGTGATTGTTCGTCCCATTTAGCTACTATTTTATCCCCTTTCTCAATAGCCCCTCCTAAAAGTTCACGAGCTAATTTCGTTTCTAGCTCACTACGGATTACACGTTTGAGTTCTCGGGCACCAAATTCAGGTTTGTACCCTTCTTCTGTAAAGTGGCGAGCTAAAGTTTGATCGAAAGAAATAGTAATCCCCTGTTTCGACACATTCTTCGCGACACGTTGTAGTTGAAGTGATACAATTTCGTTTATTTGATCCTCATTTAAAGCACTAAATACAATAATTTCATCAATCCTGTTTAAAAACTCAGGACGGAAATGACTTGCCAATACAGTCATAACTTCTTTTTTTACGTCTTCGTAATCTTCTTTAGAAGAATGATCGCTGTTTAATCTAGTCCGAATAATATCTGACCCTAAATTTGACGTAGCTATAATTATCGTGTTGGTGAAATCTACAACTCTTCCTTTTCCATCAGTAAGTCGTCCATCATCGAAAACTTGAAGTAAGATATTGTACACGTCAGGATGAGCCTTTTCAATTTCGTCTAACAATATCACGCTGTAAGGTGAACGTCGTACTTTTTCGGTGAGCTGACCGCCTTCATCATAACCCACATACCCAGGAGGAGCACCTACAAGACGTGCTACTGCATGCCGTTCTCCATATTCTGACATATCAATTCGTAATAATGCATTTTCATCTCCATAAATAACTTCTGATAAAGCCTTTGCAAGCTCGGTCTTACCTACCCCGGTAGGTCCTAAGAAAAGAAAGGTAGCAACAGGCTTATTTTCTTCGCGTAATCCAGAACGAGACAAACGAACTGCATCTGAAACAGCTTTTACTGCCTCTTCTTGACCTACTAAGCGCTGATGCAGTTGTTCTTCCATTCGTAAAAGTTTGTCTTTTTCTTCTGTTGTTAGTTCGTTCACTGGAATGCCAGTCAACTGCGAAACCACATAAGCAATATGTTCAGGTTTTACTTCTGTACTCCCTGATCCTTTTTCGGCTTCCCATTCTTCTGTTAATTTTTTTAACTCACTTTCTTTTTCTTCAATAACTTTTGTAAGTTCGCTTGCTTTATCGTACTGCTTTCTATTTGCAACGTAATCTCGCTCTCTTAGAAGGTGCTGCAATTCAGCTTCGATTTCTTGAATTCCGGCAGGACGTGAAGTGGCAATTAGTTTAACTCTAGCTGCCGCTTGATCAAGAAGGTCAATGGCTTTATCAGGTAAAAAACGAGAAGGAATATATCGATCTGATAACTCTACTGCAGAAATAATAGCTTCTTCGGTTATAGTCACCTTATGATACGCTTCAAAAGTATCGCGCAAACCTCTTAAAATCATAATCGTTTGCTCTGGAGTCGTCTCGTGAATAATAACCGGTTGAAATCTTCTTTCTAAAGCCGCGTCTTTTTCGATGTACTTTTGGTATTCATTCAGAGTAGTCGCGCCAATGAGATTCAACTCTCCTCTAGCAAGCATTGGTTTGAAAACGTTAGCTATATCTAGACCGCCTTCTTCCCCACCCTGTCCAGCGCCTACAATCGTATGGACCTCATCAATGAATATAATTAAATCATCTTTATTTTCCGATATTTCCTTCAACACTTTTTGAACACGTTCTTCAAACTCTCCTCTGTATTTTGATCCAGCAACCATTGCGTTAATATCTAACTCCATTAATCGCTTATCCTTTAAACCTTCAGGTACTTCACCGTCAACAATTCGTTGTGCTAACCCTTCTACAATAGCAGTTTTCCCAACCCCTGGATCACCAATCAGTACTGGATTATTTTTTCTACGTCGAGCTAATATCTCTATTGTGGTTTCCACTTCTTCGGCACGACCTATGACCGGATCTAGCTTCCCTTCTTTAGCCATCTTAGTAAGATCGCGCGAAAATTTCTCCAGTTCAGGGGTGTTACTCAAATTGGATAGACCTCCTTTGTTTTCACCGTTCCCGACAACCCTACTCACTTGCTGTCTTATAGATTGAGGCGTCAAACCATATTTGCGAAGGATGTTTGCAGCCAGCCCCTCTCCCTCTTCAGATAAACCAATCAAGAAATGTTCGGGACCAACATAAGGGTGTCCTAAATCATTTGAAGCAATAAAAGAACGACTTAAGGCGTCTTTTACTCGCGGTGAAACGCTAATCTCACCTTCATGCAATTCCTCTCCATGTTTCGCCTCAGCTTGAATTTGTCTTTTCAAATCTTCCACTTTAATTTTGAATTGATTAAATATACTTTGAACAACCTCACTATCTGTCAACGCCAACAATAAGTGCTCTGTATCTATTTCGGGTCGGTTAAATTCAGAGGCATATTGTCCCGCTTTTTGAAGCATCTCTTCCGCGCTTTCACTCAATCGGCTAGTTAAAGCATTACCACGCTTGCGCCGTGCCACTTCGCTCGAGGTTTCATCATAAACATTTTCTTTACTAACTTCTTCATCTACATTAAAAAAAGGTAGTTTGCTCGAAAAAAAGTTATCGAGCATAGTGCCACGTATTCCAAATAACGATTCGATTGGAGAAATGTTTAATCCATTGCGTTGTAAAAATTCTTGATAATGACCCTCACATAACTCCATATTTCGTAACTGACCATTCAAGTTTGCTTGGACTCTGACTGATGCTGGTTTTCCACAAATATCACATCTGTTCGTCGACATATTCCCTGCCCCCTTAATTAATCGAATAGTTTAGTTTATATAATATTTCCCCTAGCTCACTTAACGTAAAACATGATATTTATAATAAATAATTGTTTTTAGATCACTCTTAAAAGAAATGCTGACTTTAACATATCTGTGCATAAGATACATTCGTCCTTTAGATGGGCGATTTGTCAAATTAAGCGCAATACTTCCCCGTAAAGGTCCACTGTGCCGTTTTCCAGTTCAGACACTTTCTCGGCCGCCCGTTGCTCTCGGCGAGCACGTCATGCGTGATTTTCGCGAAGGATTCTCTTGGCGTTCATGTTGCCATGACGAGTACGGGGCGGCAAACCGGCGTTGATACGCCCGCAGGTCTGCACTAGTTTCCGGTGCTTGTCCTTCTGCCGGAGCAAGGTTATGGGCACGTATATTACCCCCACAGACCCAGAGATAGATCGTCAAGAAGGCGTTTTTTCCCATGTAGAGGTGAGCGACGATCTGTTCTGGGGACCAGGTTGCCCGTAGCTTCCGGATGATCGTCAGAAGCGTAGTTTTGTCAAGTTTTGTATTAGCGCTCCTGTGTGCGTTCAGCTATCTCACTATAAACCGGATAGACACCCCTAGATTTAGACGAGTCCCTATGAATATGTTTATTCTTCCATCGTATGTAGTACACTCAGTTTTTGTTCGATTGAATGTCGATTTCTCGCCATAAAAAATACTCCCCGATTAGATAAACAGATTTTTTATTTCATCTGTCTACCTCTTGGGGAGCATATTACCTACTACTCAGAGTACAGTTCATTCCTTTTTCATGTGACGATCGCAATGTATAGCGGGATTCCAACTAACAGGTTGAACGGGAACGTGACAGCTAGCGAAAGGGTCAAATAAAATGATGGTTTCGCTTCCGGGACCGAGGCTTGCAACATGGCGGGAGCGGCGATATACGACCCACTCGCTGCGAGTGTCATCAAGAGGATCGTTCCGCCATCAGATAAATTGGCAATCCCCGCTGCAAAAAAGCCGACAAGTGCTCCGACTAACGGAAACACCATCCCCATCATCATAAATTTTAGTCCATATGACGGGACCGTTTTCAACTGCTGTCCGACTTTCATTCCTAGACCTAGTAAGAATAAGAGTAAAACGCCCGGGAACAAGTCGACGAAAAATGGTTTGAGCGGTGTGGCGTCTGGTGTCACCAGTCCAACAATCAGACCTGCAAACATCAAGAGAATACTTTTCGAGAACAAACTCTCCCGCAACACCGATAGAGAGTTCGCCTTCCCTGACGTAGCCGTGATTCCCATCACGTGTGTCTGATTATACAGCAGTAACGCCACAATCAGGCCGGGAATTTCAAGGACGACGACTAGTGTTGTCATGAACGGCTCGTACGCAATCCCGAGACGCTCGAGCTGTGTCGATGCTGCTACATAGGTGACGAGTGACACCGAGCCGAACGTTGCAGCCATGGCAATTCGCTCGGGGAATGAGAATTTGAACATCCCTCCGACATAGAACGCGAGAAGCGGTAGCAAAATTCCAATCAACAGCGTCACGGTCAGCGGTAATGCGATGTCTTCAAAAGATACCGAGGCGAGTCCCATGCCTCCCTTTAGTCCAATGGCAAGCAGTAAGTAAATGTTGAGCGTCGTACTCAGCGAATCCGGGATCTTTAAGTTTGATTTTCCGACTGCGGCGATGACGCCCGTCACGAACAGTAGTACCGGGGCGCTCGTCAATAAAAATAAAAACAATTCCATACATCTTCCTCCTTGGCGACAAAAAAGCGCACACCTAAAGAAGGCGTGCGCTGTATGCCGACGGCTCGAATGATCGCTCCGTCAGGCCGACAACTGTCGGTTTATTGAATTGGTCAGTAGCTCCGTCATAAGATTTCGAAAGCACGCTTCATCATGACTCGTCCAGTCGCTCCTATATACGTCTCTGCCTATCATTTTAAAAAGGTAACGTTTCGTTGTCAATCGGTTTGATCCCAAGGGGCATCTAGTCGGAACACGATGAGACGCTCCCCTGTTTTCGTACTGATGTCCGTATGGAGCGAGACAATCGAACGACCAAGTACTTGCCCGACAATCGTTTCGAGTTGACTCCGTCCTGATTCGACGAGATTGTTGCGGTATTTCTTCAATTGCTCGCGACCTGACGACTTAGTAGCCAAGTCATACTCGGCCGGCGTCAACACGCCTTGGAGTGTGACGATGGCGAGGTCTCGAAGCAGGTCTGCCTTACACGTCAATGACCCGCGACCCAAATATTCTTTTTCCCATTGGGTAATCCGAGCGCTCAGTTCCATTTCCAGCTGACCCTTTTTCCGCATTTACTTCACGAATCCAATCATCATCTCACGAAGAATCTTAGCTGCTGCGATGGCTGTCATGTCTGACTGATCGTATGCTGGTGACACTTCGACAAGGTCGGCACCGATGATGTCGAGGTCTGCGTTTGCAATCGCATGTACCGCTTCGAGCAATTCTTTCGTTGAGATGCCACCGATTTCTTGTGTCCCTGTCCCTGGTGCCGCTGACGGGTCGAGGACGTCGATGTCGATCGTGACATATACTTTTTTACCAGCGAGTGTCGGCAAGACGCGCTTGAGTGGTTCGATCACTTCAAACTGATGCATGTTGTAGCCGACTTCACGTGCCCACTCAAACTCTTCTTTCATCCCTGAACGGATTCCGAACGAATAGCAGTTCGATGGTCCAATCAAGTTTGCCGCTTTTTTGAGCGGAGTCGAGTGTGAGAGCGGCTCGCCTTCATACTCATCCCGAAGGTCCGTATGCGCATCCAAGTGGAGGATGACAAAGTCGTTGCCGTACACGTCGTGCATCGCTTTGATGATCGGCCATGTGACAAGGTGCTCACCACCCATGCCGAGTGGGAACTTGCCTGCTTTGACGACATCTTTGACGAACGCCTCGATCATATCGAGCGACTTCGGTGCGTTCCCGAATGGAAGCGGGATATCTCCTGCATCGTACACCGCGGCATCAGCCAAGTCACCGTCTAAATATGGGCTATATTCCTCGAGTCCAATCGATACTTCACGAATCCGGTTCGGACCGAAACGCGAGCCTGGACGGAAGCTGACTGTCCAGTCCATCGGCATCCCGTAAAGAACCGTCTTCGCCTCTGTCACCTCTGGGAGGCTGGCGATAAACACTTTACCTGAGTAGGCTTCATCGAAACGCTTAATCATTTTGTTAAGTCCTCCACGAATTTCGGAAGGACGAACGCTGCATTGTGAAGCTTCGGCGTGTAGTACTTCGTTTCGATGTCATGGAAACGCTCCGCTGATACTTGTTCCGGGTCGTATTTCTTCGAGCCGATCGTGAACGTCCACATGCCGCTCGGGTACGTTGGTACGTTTGCTGTGTACAATTTCGTGATTGGGAAGATTTCCTTCACGTCACGTTGAACCGTTTGGATGAGTTCTGGTGTGAACCATGGGTTATCCGTTTGAGCCACAAAGATGCCATCCTCTTTGAGCGCTTTTGAAATCCCTGCATAGAACCCTTTTGTGAAGAGGTTGGCTGCTGGTCCGACCGGTTCAGTCGAGTCGACCATGATGACATCGTACTCGTTTTCTGACTTCGCGATATGCATGAATCCGTCACCGACGATGACTTCAACACGCGGGTTGTCGAGCTCACCCGCAATATTTGGTAAGTATTTCTTCGAATATTCAATAACTTTCCCGTCGATATCTACGAGAACCGCTTTTTCTACTGATGGGTGTTTCATAATTTCACGGATGACACCGCCGTCTCCCCCACCGACTACGAGCACATGCTTCGGATTCGGGTGTGTAAAGAGTGGGACGTGTGCGACCATCTCGTGATAGACGAATTCGTCCTTATCCGTCGTCATGACCATCCCGTCAAGTAACAACATCGTTCCGAACTCGTCCGTTTCGACCATCTCTAGTCGTTGAAACTCCGTTTGTTCGCTCTCATAAACGTGGTTTACACGGAACGTAATCCCGTAATCTTCTGTTTGGTGCTCCGTAAACCATAATTTTAATTTTTGGTCCATCGATAGAACCCCTTTCTGTTCAAAAAGTTGTTCGTATGCGAGTGGCGTTTTGAGGCGCTTCTTAATCATACGATAGGAAGTATACAAAACCTGTACCCATTTTGCACGATTTTTTTGCGGGATCGGTCTTGAATGTGAGTTTTTTGTGATACGTTGCCGATATACTGATTGAACCAATTCTGAATCGAAAGGTGGAATAGTATGTGGTCACCCTGTGCTGCTTGTAACACAACCATTCCTTTGATTGCTCAAGGAACACTCGTCACGAAATTCAAGGAATACTCTTACAAAACGTTTGAAGAACTCGATACGCTCCTTCTGCATGCGGAAGGGACGGTTTACTGTGTCGATTATAACTCCAACAGTCAGACACCTCCACTTGAGGTCGAAGCACTAAAAGATCAGCTTGCACATCGGCACATCATTGAACAGATTCAGCACGGCACGTTCGAGAGTCATCTCCAACCGATTATCTTCCTCGATTCAACGGAAACGTTCGGATATGAAGCGCTCCTCCGCAGTAGCGCCAACATCTCACCTGGTGACCTATTCCGGACGGCAAACCGCTTCGGTCTCCATTCGAAACTCGATCAACGTGCCCGCGCGGAAGCAATCAAAGCAACGTTTGAAGCCGTCGCCCCTCAGCAAAAGACGTTCATCAACTTCTTACCTTCGACCATTTATAACCCGGACTATTGTCTCCAGCACACGTTTGACATCATTGACCGATATGACCTCAGCCCAGACCGCTTTATCTTTGAAGTCGTGGAGACGGAGAAGGTACATGACGTCGATCATCTCCAACACGTATTTTCGACATATAAAAAGCGGGGGATGAAAGTTGCATTAGACGATGTCGGGGCAGGCTTCTCGACAATCGATATGTTGAAGCGACTTGAACCGGACTATGTCAAAATTGACCGTTCCTATATCTCGTTTTGTGATGAAGACGCTGAAAAACGCGCTTTCCTCAAACAAGTGCGTGCGTTAACCCATTCGATGGGCATCACCCTTCTTGCTGAAGGGATAGAACGTATGGAAGAAGCAGATGTCTGTCGTGAGCTCGGATTCGATTTAGCGCAAGGATATTTCTTCGGAAAACCGGCTCCTGCCAATCAATACAAGATTGAAATCACATAAGTCATCACGTTCAAAAGCACAGGAATCGACTTCGTCGACATCCGGTGCTTTTCTTTCATTCATGCGCCAACAATACCTTGATTTTAGATATGAAAAAAAGGGTAAGAGATGAATAGTTATGGACTCTCTCGAAAGGAGGAACGGTTGTACACGAATATGTACTTCTTCGTTCGTTATCCCGACGAAATCAATGCTGTTTTGAACAGCGTGTACTAAAAAACGAGGGGGATTCCCCTCGTTTTCATTGTTCATCGAACTATAGAAAGGTCGTGTTTCCTTTGAAACGTCGCGTAATTCAACTGATCATCATGGTGATCAGTGTCATCTTGCTTATCGGTCTCTTGTTCTGGCTCGACATCCTTATTTCTATATTAATTGGAATCGCCATCATCGCACCGCTCGTCGTCGGATGGCAAATTCTATTTGACCAAGTACAACCTCAAGGGAAGCTCGCCTGGTTACTGACCGTCTTCTTCATTCCATTCATCGGTGTCTTGGCATGGATCATGTTTGGCCGAACGCCACGCCGTCATCGACGCTTCAAACGAACTTCATCAGAGATTCGGATGCTACGGCAAGCAATCGAAAGCGAGAAAATTGAAACTTCACCTGATATTGTGTCGTCTTACCCGTTGACACGGACACTCGAAAAATTAGGCGCATCCGGTGCCGATGGTCATACTTCGACTAAACTGCTCGTCAACGGTGAACAGAAATTTGATGCATTATTAGACGCCATCAACAGTGCAACCGATCATATCCACATCCAATACTACCTCTTTCGGACGGATGACATTTCGTTAAAAGTTAGAGACGCCCTCATTCAAAAATCGAATGAAAATGTCATTGTCCGCTTTCTGTATGACGGACTCGGTAGCCAAGAAATCGGGGAAGAGTTTATCCAACCGTTACGGGAGTCCCGTGTCCACGTTCAGGCGTTCGACCCCGTTTTGCATCCGTACCTGGTGTTTAACGCCAACTTCCGCAACCATCAAAAACTGATTGTCGTGGATGGGCGAATCGCGCTAACAGGCGGGTTGAATGTCGGGGATGAATATCTTGGGAAGAATGATAAACTCGGTTTTTGGCGTGACACCCATCTCCGTCTTGAAGGTCCGCTCGTCCGAGAATTGCAACAGCTCTTTGTCGAGAACTGGCTATACGCAGGACAAGGGACGAGTGATGAGACGTGGGATCTGTTCGCAGATGAAAAGAACCTCTCTCAGTACTTTGTCAATGAACCAAAAGGGCAAAACGGAGCGACACAACTACTCGTCACATCGCCTGGTAAAGACGTCACGATTCGCGATGGACTCATGCGTCTGTTGATGGATGCCAAAAAATCGATTTGGCTCACCACCCCATACCTTGTCCCCCCGCCTGAACTATTGGCCATTCTTGAAGTCGCAGGTCGTAGCGGCATCGATGTCCGAATCGTCGTACCGGGCAAAGGAGACGAATGGTTCAGCTTTCATGCGACCGAGTATTATTTTGAACAACTGTTGAAGCGCAATATCAAAATTTATAAATACAACCGCCATTTCATCCATGCGAAAACACTACTGATTGATGGTAACGTTGCCCTCGTCGGGTCAGCCAACTTCGACTTTCGTAGTATGTTTCTCAACCACGAGATGATGATTGCCCAATTCGATACTACATCCATTCAAGAACTGCACGAGGCATTCCTGAAGGACTTTGAAGAATCCATTTTAATCGATTGGACCATGTTGCGGAAAAAGACGACCGGCAAACGTTTCGTCGAAGCGTTTTGTCACATTTTCTCGCCACTCCTTTGACGCATTCGCCAAACAAGATACGTCATGGCGACGACACCAACTAAAAACAATTGCCATCCAATCGTTAACTGCATCGCTGCCGTCACCGCCAGTCCTTCCATAATCAAGGCAGGAATCTTTCCAATCGTACTTGCTACTGCGAACGAGGCGAGCGTCATGCGACTGAACGCCGCCGATAACGTGACGAGACCAGAAGGAACGAATGGCATAAGACGCATCCCGAGGACGAGAAACCAAGCCTCGGCTCCTTCGGACTCCCGAAGCCGTTGAAATCGGCTACCATTTGGGGAAACATAACGGTGTAGGGCTTTCCGATAAAGGATGAAACTCACGACGGCGCCAACTGCCTCCCCGACAATCGATACGAGGATGCCCGGTACGAGACCGAGGACACTCACATTGATGGCTGTCAAAAAAGCACTAGGGAGGACACCGGCGACCGCAATCACACTATTCAGTAAAATACTGATCATCAAAAATAAAGGGAGCGGGAGCAGTTCCCATTCCATAATCATCACTCTTTCTCTTCACAAAATAAGGACCATGACATGTTGTCATGGTCCTTCACTATATCATAGCGATGATGAAGAGGTCGCGCCTGCTTCATCCCACGAGTCTTCGTCGACTGGTGGTAAATGTTTTTCTTCCAATTTCGAAACGACAACCGCACATGCCGCATCCCCCGTGATGTTGACAGATGTGCGAAGCATATCGAGAATACGGTCGACCCCGATAATGAGGGCGATTCCCTCTACCGGTAAGTTGACTGACTGAAGCACAAGCGCAAGCATGACAAGTCCGACTCCCGGTACACCCGCTGTACCGATCGAAGCGAGGACCGCCGTGATGACGACCGTCAACAACTGAGTCATTGTTAAGTCAGAAGCGAACACTTGCGCGATGAAAATCGTCGCAACCCCTTGCATGATCGCCGTTCCGTCCATGTTGACCGTTGCCCCGAGTGGTTGCACGAACGATGAAATCGAACGCGGCACACCGAGTTTCGTCTGCGCGACTTCCATCGATACCGGAAGCGTCGCATTCGACGAAGATGTCGAGAACGCAAAGGTCATCGCCTCATAGAAGTTCTTGAAGAAGAAGACCGGGCTCATCTTCCCGATGAAATATACTGCTGCCCCGTAGACAATCGTGGCATGCAAGAATAACGTCAAGACGACGGCAATCATATACCACGCCATCGCGACGACGGCATCAAGACCGATGCCTCCGATTGCAGAAGCAATTAATGCGAATGCGCCGTATGGAGCGAGCTTCATCACAAGATGAATCAAGTACATCATGATGCGATCGCCTTGTTTGACGAATTGACGCCACGTCTTCGCCTTGTCCCCGAGGGCAATCAACGCAAACCCAATCAATGCCGCAAAGACGATGATTTGAAGCATGTTTCCTTCAGCGAGCGCCGTAATCGGATTCGTTGGAATCATATTGACGAATGTCTGTACGATATTAGACGATTCCTCGGTCGCTGTTGATTCAAATTCAAGACCTGTCGTTGGGAAGTCCCCACGCTCCCCTGGCTGTAAGACGGATGCAACACCCATCGCTAACATGATCGCGAGCGCTGTCGTCGCTAAGAAGAACAGAATCGACTTCGACCCGACTCGACCTAGTTCTTTCGGGTCCCCGAGACCCATGACGCCTAAAATAATCGAGAAGAAGACAATCGGTACGACTAACATTTTAATTAAATTCAAAAAGATCGTTCCGACCGGAGATAAAATATACGGATTCACAATCTCATAAACATTATCCGGCAAGCCCGCCAATCCGAGACCAACAACAACACCTAGCGCGAGACCGATTAAGATTTTTTTCGTTTCGCTCATCGTATCACCCTTTCTTTTTTTCACAATGTAGTCAGTATATCATAATACTGAATTTTCATACAATTACAACTGAATATCTCTTCAGTTACATAATTTCCTGTTACTCCCAAAAATGCGAAACAAAAAAGATTGGAGACGAAAATTCGTCCAATCTTTTTACTCGACGCCTAAGCGCTCGAGCTCTGCATGAAGTTCAGTCGAGTTTGCCCAAATCTCAGGGCGATGTTCTTGTAAGAAGTTCGCTAAAACGTCGCGGGACGGAGCGTCCATCATGTCGATTAAAATCCGACCCTTTAACGATTTGTCCATTTGATTGACGTGATACGGTAATAATTTATAACCCCGTCTCGCTTCCACGTCAACTAACATGTCACATGCCGCGACACCACCATAATAAAAGCCTTCCGGTTTTCGACCGACCGTCACCCACACGATCCAATACGGTTTCCCGTTCGGTACCGCTTCCGGGTCCGTCAAAAACTTAATCCGTTTCTCGATGGCAGACTTGGCGTGCATCGCTCCCATATCGATTGTTGCAACGCCTTCTTCGACATCGATGATGACCGGAGACATGTTATTTAAACTAAGCGAACCGACGCCAAAACCACCGTGTCCGTCCGTCGCATCGTCTGAAATAATATTAAAATTAATGTCTTTCATGTTCCACCCTCCCTCTCTACTGTACACAATGACATAGGATGGTGGCAATCCTGAGTCACACCCAGTCGATTTGAAAGCGTCCTCCTGGACCAATCTGTTGGATTAATGAACGATCTTCTTCAATGATCCTTCCGATGACATTGACGCGCTCATCTGCCGGCAAATCCCGCTTCGTTATTTGCAGTTCCCCTGCATAACGACCGTAACGTTCATTGTCGATCGTGATACTGCCGAGCACTCGTTCTTCTGTATCTCGCGGTTGAATCAAATGGTCCCCAGGTCGTCCATACGCTCTCGATTCGACCGAACGGATGACGTCCCGGGCTGGGTCCATCCGATTCGTGTGACTTGTTGGAACCAAATCATCATGATTTCGTGTGGTCGCTCGAAGAACGATGACGCCCTCGTCGTACTCCCGAAACTGTCGCATCGTCTGATTGGATATACACGGATCTCCAATCAAGATTCGATCGACCGTCGCTTGTAAATCGATATAACACGAAAACGGAGATTGGTGGCGGTGCATCTCGAGTGTCGGTAATGTCTCATGAAGGGGGCCACGTAACCGTTCATCTCCAGGGATGAATGCTTGTACCCGTATTCCTTGCGCATGTAACCAGGCGTTTCTTTCATCAAACCAAGAACGCTCGAGTCCTGTTTCCGGACGAGGATAAAAATTATGCCACGCTTCTACGCGTTCTCGTTGTAATCCATACCGATGCATCTCTTCAAGCTCCGTTTCCGTGAGCGTACTCGCATTGAGGGCGACCATCATATGTCGTGACAAATCTGCCACTTGTTTCGGTGTGACACCATAGTCAACACGTAACCCGGTGACGCCCCACTCCAACAGCGTATGCGCATCGTCCCAGGTCTTACCGAGCGTCTGTAGAGACGATGGGGCGATATCTGCCACGAGTTCCATCTTTAGACGCCTTGCCAACACACCTAATTGCTGAAGTCGTTCTGTATAGGTTGTCGAATCGTCTTCCGGAATATGGAGCGACGTGAAGATGCTTGTAAACCCGCTCTCTCGCATACGTTCGATCCAATCAATGTACACAGACGTCAGTTCCTCACTTAAGTAAACCGAAATTCCTCTCATGTGAATCCACCTTTCCAAAAGTAGAGAAAAAGATGACTCGACTCGAGCCATCTTTGTTTGTCAAATCCCGTCCGCCATCTCTTCTTTGAAGCCGAAGAAATAAGTGAACAAGAAACCTGCCGTATATGAAATCAATAGTCCGGCAATGTACGTCAAATACATGCCATTATCAATGAGCGGAGTGAGCGATAGACCGGACACACCGATTCCGAGCGCCGCTGTCTTCATTGTCGCTTGGAAAGCCCCACCGACCGCAGCTCCGAGACACGCTGTCAAGAACGGACGTCCGAGCGGAAGCGTGACCCCGTATAGGAGCGGCTCCCCGATTCCGAGGAAACCTACGGGGATGGCCCCTTTGATAATGTTACGAAGGCGTGGGTTGCGCGTCTTCACAAAAATGGCAAGCGCAGCACCGACTTGACCCGCACCGGCCATCGCCAAGATTGGGAGAAGGGCCGTCGTCCCGACCGTATTTAACAGTTCCAAATGGATCGGCGTCAACCCGTGATGCAATCCGACCATGACGAGCGGTAAGAAGAATCCTGCCAAGAGTGCCCCTGCGACGGGTCCCCCGAATTCGAGCGTCGCATTGATTCCTCGCATGATACCGTCTGACAATATGCCAGCGACCGGCATGATTGCATAGAGCGCTGTAAATCCAACGATGAGAACAGTAAAGAGTGGTGTGAAAATAATATCAATGGATACCGGCATGAAGCGACGAATGTGCTTCTCGATATACGTCATAAGCCAACCGGCAAAAATAACACCGAATAATCCACCACGCCCGACGACGAGCGGCTCCCCATAAATGACGATGTCCGCGAGGAGCGGGTTGAACAGGATCCCCCCGGCAATCGCCCCGAGTACCGGCGTTCCTCCAAACTCTTTTGCCGTGTTCCAACCGACAAGGATGGCCAAATACGCGAAGACCGTGCTACCGAGCACGAGTAGAATCTGCATCCACGTCTCCGTCCGGTCGACGCCGGCGTTGACAGCAAAGTTCGCGGCCCCGTTAATGATCCCCGATGCGACAAGTCCCGGAATGAGCGGAATGAAGATGTTTCCGAGGCGGCGAAGGAATCGTTTGAACGGTGATTTTTGCTTTTCTTTCACCTTCTGGCGTTCGACCGCCGCACGTTCCTCTAACGTCAAGTTCGCATCTACCGATTCTTCCCCGATGGCAAGCCCCGTCTCATGGCTCATATAATCCGCGACCCGGTTTACGGTACCTGGACCGACGACGATTTGTAACGTCTCATCATCGATGACACCCATGACCCCGTCAATCTTTTTCAGCGCATCAATGTCTGCCTTCGTCCCATCTTTCAACGTCAATCGGACACGTGTCATACAATGCGCGAGTTGACGGATGTTCTCTTTCCCCCCGACATGTGCGAGGATATCCCGTGCTAAAACCTCTTCTTTCTTCATCTCGATTTCCCCCTTATAGCGCCTCGCGGACGAATCCGTTCGCGCGCTCTAATCGTTTGACAGCCTCCTCATAAGAGACGTCCGCTAAAATCATGACAATCGCCGTTTTGACGTGCCCCTTGGATGAAGCAAAATAACGCGCGGCCATTTCCATGTCGACCCCTGTCGCTTCTGCAATCATCCGCTTGGCACGCACTTCTAGCTTTTCATTCGTCGGTTGCACATCAACCATCAAGTTTTGATACACTTTCCCTACTCCAATCATCGACGTCGTCGAAATCATGTTGAGGACAAGTTTCTGTGCTGTTCCCGCCTTCAATCTCGTCGAACCGGTCAGTACTTCCGGTCCCGTTTCCACTTCAATCGGGTAATCCGCATGTCGACTGATGACCGCATCGCGATTACATGAAATTGAAGCTGTTGTGGCACCGAGTTCTCGTGCGTAATCGAGACCTCCGACCACATATGGCGTTCGACCGCTCGCTGCAATCCCAACGACCGTATCCTCTGCCTTCAAATGAAGCGCTTTCAAATCTGTGACCGCCAATTCCTTACTGTCTTCTGCTCCCTCAACGGCTTGAATGAGCGCGCGTTCGCCGCCGGCAATCAGTCCGATGACTTGATTGGGTGATACTCCAAAAGTTGGCACACACTCCGCTGCGTCTAAAATCCCTAAACGTCCACTCGTGCCCGCACCGATATAAATCAGGCGACCGCCTTTACGAAAGGATGCGATGACTCGCTCCACGACTTTTGTGATGACCGGAAGTTGCTCTTGAATCACTTGAGGAACTTGTTGATCCTCTGCATTCATAATCGCCAATCGTTCCTCAATCGACATCTCGTCCAGGTGCATCGTTCGTTCATTCCGTCTTTCTGTAGCCAGTTTATCTAGCATCGCCACCATCCTTTCTTCTCTATGATTTAATCGTACTATATTGAAATTTAAAGTCAATTTATAATTTAATTTTTATGAAATTTAATTTCAAATAAACTTTAAAGAAAAACTCACTCTGAACGAATGAGTCGTTTTTTCAAGACGTGCACGCGTGTTCCTTTATTCGTGATCGAATCCTTCTCATACACGTATCCGTTTCGCTCCCAGAACCGACGAGCGCGGAGATTGTTTGGAAGGACACCTAATCGAAATACCGTCTGATACGGGCGCATATATTGGTCTTCCAATTGTTCATACAACGTTTGCGCCAAACCTGTCCCATGGAGAGATTCTTCGACAACGAACAAACCAAGCCAAAGCGAGCCATCCACGGGATGTCGTTTCAACAGGTCCGCGATGGCGACAACCCGTCCATCTTCACGAATAATGAGACTGACGGTGCCATCCGCTTCAAAATCCGCCACGTTCTCGTCACGAAACATCTCGACTGTCTGTTCATTCAATCTTGCGAATGTGCGTTGATCCATCAGAAAGCGTTGCAATTCTTGACGATCTTCAGCCGTATAAGGTCGAATCATCGGCGTAGTTTCACCATCTCATCTCGAGCTTCTGCGTACCGATCAATCAAGCCTTCTCCCTTCCGGTGGAGGAGTCCCATATATAACGTATCGACAATCGTCAATTGTGTCATCCGTGAGGCGATACTGGCGATTCGGAAGTCACTCTCGACGTTCGGCGTACAGAGTCGAACGTCCGCTTCCCGGTAAAGCGGTGATTTGTCGAGGTTCGTGATGGCGATGACCGGAACACGTTTCTTTTTCGCAAATCGGACGAGCTCGAGCACATCTTTCGTTCGACCGGACGTGCTGATTGCGACGAATACATCAGACTTTCCTAAATGCGGAATCAGCGACAACATATAATGAAAATCGGGAGAGGTCGTGGCCGCGTATCCCAGTTTCGTGAACTTATATTGCGCATCAATTGCCGCCGTCGAAGACCCCCCGACTCCGTAAAAGATGACGCGGTTTGCACGAGCGAACAAGTCCACCGCATGTTCAAGTTCTCGTTTGTCCATCGCTTCGGCGCACGCCTCGATGGCTCCTTTATTCACATGGATGACTTTTTGGAACGAGTCATACGGCGTGTCCTTTTGCTGGAGGACGTTGAAGTCCGTCAGCGTCGTCTCCGTGACAGCCAAGTCTTTCACGAGCGCGAGCTTGAACGCTTTAAAACTATCAATCCCGACGACTCGTGCGAAACGAACGATACTCGCCTCGGATACATCCGTCTTTTGCGCAAGCTCTTTTGTCGTCATGTTTGGAATGAGCGTTGAATGGGACAAAATATAGTCGGCGATCTTCTTTTCGACCGCTGTCATATCCTCTTTCGCTAAATCAATTTTCGTAAGTAAGGATTCCATTTGGTCATCCCCTTCCTGCAACTGTTGTTCTTTTATGATAGCGGATTCCTTCCCCATATTCCAATCACCTAAAAAGATCGAGCGTACGCCCGATCTATAAGTTGTTCGTATTGAACGTGTCACCACCTTGAATCGATCCGTTCTCAAATCCTCTCTCGAACCAACGCATGCGTTGTTCCGATGTCCCATGTGTGAACGAGTCTGGCGTCACATATCCACGTGCCTGACGCTGCAGCGTGTCATCGCCAATCTGATGCGCGGCATTCATCGCTTCTTCCACGTCCCCCGCTTCAAGATACCCTAACCCTTGCGCGTGATGGGCCCATACGCCTGCATAGTAGTCTGCCTGCAACTCAAAGCGGACGAGATAGCGATTGAATTCGGTCTCGCTCATCTCGTTCCGAAGCGGCATGATTTCTTCTGTCGTCCCGAGAAGCGTCTGGACGTGATGCCCGACCTCATGGGCGACGACATAAGCCATCGCAAAATCCCCTGGTGCATTGAAACGTTGACTCAGTTCATCATAAAAACTCAAATCGATATATAATTTTTGGTCGCCGGGACAATAGAACGGACCAACAGCCGAGCCAGCAATACCACAAGCGGATTCAACCTGTCCGGAAAATAGGACGAGCGTCGGCTCTTCATACGTCATCCCATTTTCAGCGAAGATGTCTGTCCACACTTCTTCTGTATCCTTCAAGACGACCGCTACGAAATCTGCCATCTCCTCTTCACGAGCAGTTCCCGTATACGTCCCCTCCGATTGAGGTTCCCCGATTCCGATGTTGTTGACGAGATCCGTCGGGCTTCCCCCATTCAATAATGTAAAGACGATGACGAGAATCAATCCGAGACCACCCCCGACCCCGGCAATCCCCTTCCCTCCGATGCTACGGCCACGTCGATCCTCGACGTTTCGGCTCTGTTGTCTTCCTTTCCACTTCATCCCGATTCCTCCTACATTCGCTCTGTCTTGTTTATTACCCCAAATCCGGTAAAAGTGAGCTCATGTTTCTCGGTAAATGAGAATTTTCTTTTCTAGAGGAAGGGGATTCTCTACAATGAAAGAGACTTCAGCAAAGGAGGAATGACCCATGCCTTATGTAACGGTAAAAATGCTCCCGGGCCGTACCGTGGAACAAAAACGTGCATTAATCGAAAAGGTGACGGATGCCGTCTCCGAGACGACGAATGCGCCAAAAGAAAACATCACCGTCTTCATCGAAGAGATGGATGCGACACATTACGGACAAGCCGGCGTCATGCACGCAGATAAGAAGTAAGTGACGAACGGACTCCTGATATGGAGTCCGTTTTTTGTTCTAGTCTTCTCGGTTCACGTCGAACCGTTCACTCGGTACGGTCGGCTTAATCAAGTGACGTGTCGCTCGCCAGATGTGGTAGCCGATACGGTCGAGCCAGAGCAATACTTGTACTTTTTGTATCGTCTGGTCCATCTCCAACTGATTCGCCGCCGTCTCTTCTAGCAGCTCCGAGCGATGTGCTTTCCGATATTCCGCCAGTTGTTTTGAGGCCTGTTTCCACAGCTTCGAATCCTCTGGTGGCGTATGATGATTCAGTTGATTCACAAGGTCAAGCTCATGCAATACGAGTTCTCGTGCCGCTAAAAAGTCGGTGTCCCGAAGTGCGTGGACCGGTTCGACTTCTCGCAAGACATATAACCAGCGTTCCAGATGATCGATCGTATGCAAGAGGGATAGATGTTGGCCATAATCATTTTGCTTTCCTTCATCTTCAAGACGTATCGTGCTCAAAAAGACACGGACATCGCTCAACGTCTTGTCGACGAGCGTCAATTCATCTTCACGAAGACGTCCCTCTCGGACAAGCAATTCCGTCTCATTTCCTAAATATCGTTCGATTTCAAGTAAAGAGCGTCGTGCCGCTTCAAGAGCGACCGTAGGGAGTTGTGACATGTTTTTATCGAGCAGACGTGTCAATTTTTCGGAGCGACTCGGAATCCACTTCAGTAATCGACGTGCGAACGTTTGATAAAATGGTAGGAATAAGATCACACCTAGTAGATGGAATGTCGTATGGAATAAGGCGAGACGTAATAAGTCGTTCCAGTTGAACCAATCGGCTACTCGATTGACGACCTCGAAGAGAACAGGGAACGTCAGCCATCCAATGAGGACGATTGACACGTGGTAGATGGCATGCCCCAATACAATGCGTCGGGCTGACTTCCAGCCTCCGATTGAACCGAGTGCCACGACGAGGCTCGTCCCCGCACTTTGACCAAGCACCAAATAAGCGGCTTGCGGGAGTGAAATCGCCGCCGTCGCGAGAGCCGTCATCGTTAGCACGAGTCCAATCGTCGATGACTGAAGGACGGCGGTCATCATAAATCCGATTCCAATCAGAAGTGCCTGATGCAGAACGGTCATCTCACCGGCCGAGCCAAACGAGAACGTGACGACATCCCGCATCGCTTCTTGAAGTGTCCCAATCCCAACAAAAATCAACCCGATACTGACGAGCAACAGTCCCACTCGGCGAAGGCGTGGACGAGAGAGACGAAACGCCATCCCGATTCCAATGATCGGCAAAAACAACTGGCGCACGTCTAAGTTATAGCCGAGGATGGCAATGATCCATCCCGTCGTCGCGCTGCCTACGTTTGCGCCAATTACGAGAGGTAACGATTGCGTGAACGTGAGAAGCCCCGCGCTCACAAACCCAATCGTCATCAGTGTCGTCACCGAAGAAGATTGAAACAGGGTCGTCAGCATTGCGCCGAGAGTCGCCCCTGATAAAGAGCCGTCGGTGAATTGATTCAACCGATGACGCAATCGTGTACCAGCCCATTTTTTGAGCGTATCTGTCAGTAACGTCATCCCGAGTAAAAAAATCCCGATTCCACCAATCAGTGTCGCAATCTCCATCGTGTCACGCCCCTTTGCGTGTTTAATCGTCCTTCAATGTCGATAAAATCCACGATTTTTCATTCGCATAATCTTTTAAATTCAACAACACATCTTCCGGATAATAAATTTTTTCATCCGATTGTCTCGAGTTCAAAATCGACTGGACGAGCATCGAGACCTCTGAAATCTCTTTTCGCTCCCCGTCATTCATCTGTAGATAAATCCCCTCGTATTTGCCTTGTCCTTTATATAAATCGTATGGCAATTGACTCAATTGATCTTCAAGCAGATAGTATGTTGGTGGAAGCCCGATCGTCTCCATCGTCTGTCGCAAGCGCTCCATATAACGGACACGATTCGCTTCCGGGAAGTTTTTATATTTTAATAATCGGCGATTCACGAATCGACTCGCCAAATCGGCTAGAATCGCGTCGTCTTCTTCCATCCATTCTTGGAAATAGAAGTAGACGACCGTCTCATCCAATTTCAAATATTGTTCGAGTGACATACCGGTGCGTTCAAAGATCGGCAAAAAGTGTTTCGGCGTCATGTTAAACTCATAGCCACTCTCATAGAGCTCCTGTGCCCGCTCAAGAATCGCTTTCAAGAGGAGATCGCTCGACCGTGTCGCCGGATGAAGGTACACTTGCCAATACATTTGATAGCGACGCATAATATAGTCTTCAATCGTATGCATCCCAGACTGCTTGACCACGACTTGGTCTTCATCCGGACGCAAGACGCGCAACATGCGTTCTAAATCAAACTTTCCATAACTGACACCCGCAAAGTGAGCGTCGCGTAACAAATAGTCCATCCGGTCGACATCAAGCTGTGAGCTGAGCATATTGACGATCAAGCGATTCGGATGCGTCTTATTGATGATGGAGGCCACTTCTTCGGCAAACCCGACACCCATCTCAGATAAAACCCTATTTACTTCGGTTTCCCCTAAAATGATGCGCTCCGTCCACACTTCATGACGAACGGAAAAGACGTGCTCGAACGCGTGCGAGAATGGACCGTGTCCGACATCGTGCAAGAGCGCTGCTGCCAACAGTAGTTCACGGTCGCGGTCGTCCCATTCCGGATACTGTTGGAACTGATCGATTAACTGGCGTGCGATTTCATATACGCCGAGCGAGTGATGAAATCGCGTGTGCTCCGCGCCATGAAATGTCAAAAAAGACGTTCCAAGTTGTTTGATACGACGCAAACGCTGAAATTCTTTCGTATTGATCAACTCCCAAATGAGGTGATCGTAAACATAAATATATCGATGTACCGGATCCTTAAATACTTTCGATCCAGATAGTTGTCCTCGAGACGAGTACATGACATGCCCTCCTACGTTTCGTTATGTTCTAGATTCGACTTCAAACGAATCGTTCCCTCCATGCTATAATGAGGAGGAAAATTTTTTGTGAAAAGGAATTAATGTATATGATCCATCCATTGTTACAACAACCGAGCTATCGCATCATCGATCAGTCGAGTCTTGGCACGATGTTTCAAGCGGAACAATCGTTTGCGACCGATGATACGTTATGTGCGTCAACGCAAGAACGAGGTGCCGTCTTGCGGGCATGGGTGCACACCGATACGATTGTACTCGGAATCCAGGATGCTCGGCTGCCTCATTTGAAAGAGGGAATTCGTTATTTACATGAACATGGATTCCGTCCCGTCGTCCGAAACTCAGGCGGTTTAGCCGTGGTGCTAGACGATGACGTCCTCAACCTTTCTTTAATTTTACCA
Organism: Exiguobacterium sp. s75; assembly: GCF_018617145.1. Taxonomy (GTDB): domain Bacteria; phylum Bacillota; class Bacilli; order Exiguobacteriales; family Exiguobacteriaceae; genus Exiguobacterium; species Exiguobacterium profundum. The sequence goes on along the minus strand of NZ_JACSJQ010000003.1, from coordinate 170,366 downwards.
GAGAAGGACGGGATTCAAATCGACAGCGGCTATGAGGCTATGACCTCGCTCATCCAACACATGTTCCAAGACGTCACGAATGACATCGTCCCAGGTGAAGTCGTCGGTTCATACTGTCCAGGAAGTTTCGACTTGTCGATCGACGGCAAAAAGTTCGCTGGGATTTCGCAACGACGCGTCCGTGGCGGTGTGGCCGTTCAAATTTACTTGAGCGTAAGACAGAGCGGAAGCGCACGTGCTGAAATCATCCGTGACTTTTACGACCTTGCCATCCAAGGGGATGAGACAAAGTTCACGTACCCAACCATTGTACCGGAAACGATGGCTTCACTTGAAGACTTGCTTGGGATCCCACTTACCGTACAAGACGTCCTCACTCGGGCCTACCGCGTTCTTTCCACTGTCAGTTCGCTCCAAAACGCGACATTAACGGCAGACGAGCAAACGATGTTTGCAAGTCAGCTCGAACGCATGTGGAAACGGAATGAACCGTTACGCGACATTGAACAACAACTAGCAGAGGAGTGATTCATCCAATGTTTAAACTGATCACAGACACCGGAGCCGATTTGACACACGATCAAATCATCGAATATGGTCTTGAGATTTTACCGCTCGGTGTCATCATCGACAACGAAGAATTTTTAGACGGTGAGACGATTCAACCAAAAGAAGTATACGAAGCGATGCGGCATGGCAAGACGCCAAAAACGTTCCAAATCGAGGCATCACGAATCGAACACTGTTTCCGTCAGCATCTCGAGGCTGGAATCCCGTTCTTATATCTCGCTTTCTCCGGAGGACTCTCCGGTACATACCAAACCGCTGTCATGGTCGGCGAAATGTTGAAAGAGGAATATCCAGACAGTACATTCACGGTTCTCGATACACGGACCGCCTCTGTCGGACAGGCATTGTTCGTCAAGACGGTCGCAGAGTACGGACAAGACCATACGTACGAAGAAACGGTCACGTATGCTACTTCACTCGTCGGCAAAGTCCGCCACTTGTTCACGGTCGAATCGCTCGAATATTTGATGCGGGGCGGACGTGTCTCGAAGGCGAGTGCTTTCATCGGAGACTTGTTGACGATTTTACCGTTATTGACGGTCGAGGACGGCAAGCTCGTCCCGATTGAAAAGGTGCGTGGTCATAAAAAGGTCATGCGCCGGATGGTCGAATGGACAGTCGAATCGAAGTCGATCGTCGAGAACGGAGACCTCTTCATCGGTCATGGTGACGACCTAGAAAAAGCCGAACAGTTCGAGAAGATAGTCCGCGAACATCTCGAACCGAAGCACATCACGAAGACACTGGTCGGGTCTGCCATCGGTGCCCACACCGGTCCCGGTCTACTCGTCATCGCCTATTTCGAGGCATGAAAAAATGAGCTCTCCCAATTTTCGGGCGAGCTCATTTTCGTTTTAGCGATTCCAGTTTTTAAATCCATCACCGAACTGCGCGTAATTTTCGTCTTGGAACACACCGTCCACAAATTTCGGTACATCTACCGGCAACTTCCCTTGTGGCTTCACTTCACCGAAGATGGCACGAATGCCTGCCGGTAAGTTCGGACCTGCCGACTTCAAGTTGCCCGCCTCCGAATCTGGACCGTTCGGATCGCCTTTGAATCCATAGATTAAGAGATGTGCCGGGGCATCCGGTTGAACGGCAATGTCGTATGGGTTGCGCAAACTGAGTAAAACCGATTGTTTCCCTGTCTCATTTGCATAACGGAACACTTCGGCCGGTACATAATGATCAGCTGATGTCGGTTTTAATTTCGCGCTGTTGTTCACGTTCGAACCGACGATGATATAGTCAGCCGCTTCAACTTGTTGCCGTAGTGCCGGATTTTGATTTAGACGCGGCGTTGATGCTGAGTAGTTGGCCGTGATGACGTTCACGTCTTTCATATTCCCTGCATTCTTTTCTAGTGACTTGATTGTTTTCACCATGCTATCCGTTTGGTCTTTCGCTGGCGACAAGACGAGCACCGTGTCTCCTTTTTTCGGTTTGAATGGAAGCGTCTTCTTCTCGTTCTTCACGAGAGTGACTGCCGCCTCCGCGATTTCACGTTCCTTCACTTTATGCACCGCACTACCTACGACTGCGTTCGCTCCTGTGAGCTTTGTCTCGAGCGTCGTGGAGTCCATCGTTTCTCCCCAAATGCCACGCTCTGCTTTCAGTTGTGAACTACTCGCCACTTATTTACTTCGCAAATTGAAGTGGGAGCTTCTTGGGAAGATCGTACTTTTATTAGCCACGATTATTTACCAAGCTCGTCGGGTGGTTCCCACCCTGAAGGAATTCGTTTTAGGTCGCCAACATCAACAGGTTGATGCTCGCGTTGATGTCTCGATCATGATGCGCACCACAGGCACACGTCCATTCACGGACATCCATCGCCTTCTTCTGACCTTTCTCGCCGCAAGAAGAACAGATCTGCGTCGAGGCGAACCAGGGGTCTGCCTTGATGAGCGTCCGTCCATAGAAGGTACATTTGTATTCCAACTGTCGGACGAATTCGTACCAGCTGACGTCCCCGATGGACTTCGCCACCTTGTGGTTTTGCATCATATTCTTCGATTTCAATGTCTCCACGACGATGACTTGGTTCTCGTCAACGATCCGTCTCGACAGCTTGTGAAGGAAGTCCTTGCGTTGGTTCGCGATCTTCTCATGTCTCTTGGCGAGGATCAGCCTGGCCTTTTCACGATTCTTGCTTCCGATCTTCTTGCGTGACAAAGCGCGCTGCGCCTTCTTGACTTTCGCCTCGGATTGTCGGAGAAAGCGAGGGTTGTCGATCTTCTCCGAGACCATCGCGTCGTTCGTCATGACGGCGAAATGTTTTAGGCCGAGATCGATCCCGACCTTGTTCTTGGCTGGGATCCATGGTGCATCGTCCTGTTCGACGAGGAGGGAGACAAAGAACTTGCCCGTCCTCGTCATCGAGACCGTCGCCGACCGGATGACGCCCTCGAACGGGCGATGTTGGGTGAACCGCACGAACCCGACCTTTGGCAGCCGGACCTTGCCCGCCTCGATGCGGATCGTTCCGTGCTGGTTGTTCGTCGTGTAGGAGGCGCGCGACCGTCGTCTCGATTTGAAGGTCGGGAAGCCGGCCGTTCCGGCGAAGAACTTCGCGAACGCGGTGTCGAGGTTCAACTTCGCGTTCGCGAGCGCGAGGCTGTCCGCCTCGGCGAGGAACGGGAACAGGGGCTTGTAGGATGCGGGTGTCGCCGGATTTCGTCTCGTCACGATCCCCGCTTTCGCCTCATCGCGGATGGCGATGCGGTCCTCGAGCAGCTTGTTGTAGATGAACCGGGCGCAGCCGATCGTCTTGATGAGGAACTCGGCCTGTGCAGGCGTCGGGTGGAGCCTATATTTGTAGCCTTTCAGCATGTCCGTCCCTCCTCCCTCCAGCAGATCGTGATATGTCCTCCTCATCCGATACCCACGGAGGGGGAGGGAGAATCTGACGGAATCACGAACTTTTGTTCGTAACATCTGTCATAGGGAGAGAAAACTGTTGGACCGGGCGATTCATCTCCCACCTACGCCGGGCTTCGCCCCGAGACGCTTAGAGGAGGGAGAATTCTCGCCTGATTTAGTTAAAATACGTTCTACTGATTCATCGATGGTCGCCTCCGATAAACGTCCACCCTTCACTGCCGCAATGACTTCCTCAAAGATTGCTTCGAGTTTGATCACATCTGCTTCCGAGCGTAAAATCGTCGGCATGAGCGCGATGTCGACCCCCGCTTCGAACGTCTTGATGACCGCCTCTGCTTCCGTAAAATTGTCTGCGATGGCTTGCATGTTGAGTGCGTCGGTCACCACGATTCCTTCATGTCCGAGTTCCTCACGAAGCACTCCCGTGATGACATCATCCGAAAGCGTCGCCGGGAGTGGGAACGTGCCGCGTTCTGATTCGACGACCTCGTCCTCGATTTGTGGCATCCCGATATGCGCCGTCATGATCATGTCGATTCCTTCTGTGATGGCACGTTTGAATGGTAACAACTCGAGACCACGCCTTGTTCATGTTCCCACTCCCTTTAGTCAAATTTGGCTGACCCCCAAACGAAAAGGCATGGAGGAAGAAGCGTTGCCTCATCAACGCTCGTTCACCCCATGCCTGATCGCATCAGTTAGATTTGGTCCTTATTCAGGTGGTCAACAACAGTATAGCAACTCCACTTTTTAGAAACAATTGTTCAAGTGAAAGCGTAACCATTTTGAAACAATGTTTCTGTTTTGATACACAGTGAACTGTATTGGCAAAACCAATAATTTCCGTGGTTCGTTTTTGATTCGTTTTTTGGTAAACTCAATTCGATACAGGTTAACTTTCAAAAAGGGGGAAATTATTGTGGCAAGAGGGGAACTGAAACGTAAGCCGGAATGGTTAAAGATCAAATTAAACACGAACGACACGTATACCGGCCTAAAGAAAATGATGCGCGAGAAAAATTTACATACGGTATGTGAGGAAGCAAAATGTCCGAACATCCATGAATGTTGGGCGGTACGTCGGACTGCGACCTTCATGATTCTCGGGAGCATCTGTACACGTGCTTGCCGTTTTTGTGCCGTCACGACCGGAAAACCGAACGAGCTCGATTGGGAAGAGCCAAAACGTGTCGCCGAATCGGTTCGACTTATGAACTTGAAACACGTCGTCATCACGGCTGTCGCGCGTGACGACTTGAACGATTACGGGGCTACTGTCTTCGCAGAGACGGTTCGCGCGGTTCGCGCCATGAACCCGGAGACATCGATTGAGGTGCTCCCGTCAGACATGATGGGTGATTTCTCTGCCTTGCAGACGTTGATCGATGCGGGTCCTGACATCATGAACCATAACTTAGAGACAGTCCGTCGCCTCACACCGAGAGTCCGTGCGAAAGCAACATATGACCGCACGCTCGAGTTCTTGAAGCGTTCGAAAGAATTGAACCCGGATATCCCGACGAAGTCATCGATCATGGTTGGGCTTGGGGAGACGAAAGAGGAATTGATTGAAGCGATGGATGACCTCCGCGCGCACAACGTCGACATCTTAACCCTCGGTCAATACTTGCAGCCGACGAAGAAACACCTCGAGGTGGAACGTTACTACCATCCGGACGAGTTCGCCGAGTTGAAAGAGATTGCTCTATCAAAAGGATTCTCACATTGTGAGGCAGGTCCACTCGTCCGTTCGTCATACCACGCGGATGAACAAGTACACAAGGCGCGTCGCCATACGATGTTGCCAATCGACTAACAGAAAGAAGAGAGATTATGACTGGTACGATGTGGCACTTACTTAGAACTGAATCGACTTCACCGGCTGAAAATATGGCGATTGATGAAGCCATCGCCAATTGGGTCGCAAAGGGAGAGCTCAAACCGACGCTTCGTTTTTATTCATGGGCACCTCATGCAATCAGCGTCGGACGTTTCCAGCGAGCGACGCGTGACTTGGACCGGGACGCCCTCAAAGCGAACAATATTCCGGTCGTTCGTCGCTTAACAGGGGGACGTGCCGTGTTGCATGCGGATGAGTTGACGTATAGCGTCATCTTGCCCGAATCGACCCCTGCCCTCCCGACGAATATCATCGAGAGCTATCGCCTACTCACGGAAGGGATTCGTCGCGGATATCACGAACTCGGCGTCCCCGCCGAATTTTCGGTACCATTGACGGAAGAGGATCGCGAAGCGCTCCGCAAACCAAAATCGGCTGTCTGCTTCGATGCTGCTTCATACTATGAGCTTGCTGTCGACGGGAGGAAGATTGCGGGTAGCGCACAAGTGCGCCACCAAGGGGCCGTGCTTCAACATGGTTCGATTCCTCTCTCCGTCGATGATGAGGTGTTGTTTGACTGTTTCGCGATGGATGAGACGGAGAAACAAGAAGCAAAAACCCGCTTCAGCGAAAAAGCCGTCGCCTTGAACGACACGTTAAATCGTTTCGTTTCCTTTGACGAAGTAGCGGCCGCATTCGAGACCGGCTTCAAGGACGCTTTTTCGTTGACGTTCGAACCGCTTGTCTTCACGAAAGAACAGCAAGCCGAAATCGATTTGCTCGTCAAGAAGTATGAGAGTGATGAATGGGTCTGGAAACGCTAAAAAGATTGTCCCTTTTGATCAGGGACAATCTTTTTTTATGCCGCGTTCGCTCGGCGCAACAGATGGCGCACTTCTCGGAACGTGACGAATGTTTTGTTGTTCGCATCATACAATTTGTAGCGTAACGATTTCAAACTTGAAAATAGTCCGATTGTCGTCGCCCGTTGTAACGGCGGTGTCGACGTATGTGCTTTTTCTAGATGGTAGTTCGGCACGCGTGGACTCAGATGGTGGACATGATGGAATCCGATATTACCCGTCACCCATTGAAGCACTTTCGGCAACTCATAATACGAACTTCCTTCAATGGCCGCCTTCACATAATCCCACTCCTGCTCATCCTCGAAGTATGAATCTTCAAACGTATGCTGGACATAGAACAACCAGATTCCTAGCACACCGGCGATGAACATCGTCGTGCCTTGAACGATCAAGAACGCTTGCCAACCAATCAGATAGATGAGCGCGCTATATAGGACAACGAGAGAGATATTGATGAGATACGTATTTTGTCGTTCTTTTTTCCGCGCGTCCTTTCGGTTGAAACGACTCGTGACGAGAATAAGCCAAAGTGGTCCGAGACCGAACATAACGAGCGGATGACGATACAGGCGATACTTTAGACGAGTCCATTTTGACGCTTCTATGTACTCCTCAATCGTCATGACCCAGATGTCGCCGACACCTCGTTTATCCAAATTCCCACTCGATGCATGATGAATCGCATGCTCCCGCTTCCACTTCTCGTATGGGAATAACGTCAAGACCCCTGTGATGGTTCCGACAATCGCATTCGCCTTCTTGTTCTTAAAGAATGAACCGTGCGTACAGTCATGGAAGATGATGAACATTCGCACGACAAATCCTGCCGCAATCAGCGTGAACAGCAATGTCAGGAAAATCGAGACACTCAGTAGTTGGTACGCTAAAAACCACGATACGAGAAACGGTAGAATCGTATTGATCATCTGCCGCACACTGATCCGAATATCGGACTTTTCAAACGGCGAGACGTGCTTTCTTAATTGGGCAATCTTTTCTTTACTCATAACAACCTCCTTGAATTCAACAGCGTCACAACGCAAAAATATAGATAAAACCAACAACCAACGTTGTTCAATGTGAATTCATGGATCGGAAGTATTCCCTATCAAGAATTAACACTAGGTCATTATATCACGTATAAAACTTATGTGGTGAAAATTCAGAAAAAAGACTCGCCCCTATCTTTAGAGACAAGTCTAACTGATTCATTGTTGCGTATAGATGGAAACCGAGCCACCGTTGACGAAGAACTCGCCCCAACCGTCCGCATTGATCGTCACGAGACGTCCGTTATTTCCTGTCATGTCTTTCCACACTTCCCCTGCATTCTGTTTTCCGACATACATCCATTTCGACCCGCCTGATCCGTCCGACAAAATCGTCGCAAGACCAGACTTCGCACGGTCCGTCACCCCTTCACGTGTCCACCCGATGACGTCTTGGTGATTGATGTAATCATGTTGTGTGCCGTAGGCGAAATCTTTACGCGCTTTCAAAATCGGCTGAAGCGACGCTGACATATTCGGGATTTCACGGTTCGTCGTCCCTTTCGTTCCATAATAATCTCCGTAGAAGAGTGCTGGATATCCTTGACCGCGTGTCATGATGGTCGCATAGGCAAGCGGTTTGAACCAATTCGCGACCGTTGATTCCAGTGACTGCCCTGGTTGTGAGTCATGGTTGTCGACAATGGTGACAGCGAGTGTAGGATGCTGCTCGACGACCGTACCTTTTAAAATGTTCCGCATGTCATAGTAACCGCCACCATTCCCTGCCGCTTGGAAATTGTAATGGAGTGGTACATCGAATACGGAATGAGTGTAGCCCGTCTTGGCCAAGTAATCATTGATGGCCCCTAAGTCATTCTTCCAATACTCCGCAACAGTGAACATCTCTTTTCCGGTTGCCTGACGAACACTCGTCACCCATTCCTTTAAGTATGAATGATTGATATGCTTCACCGCATCAAGTCGGAAGCCGTCCAATCCGAGTGAATCTGCGTACCATTTCCCCCAGTTTTTCATCTCCTGACGTACTTCCGGATGCTCAAAATCGACATCGGCGTACATCAAGTAGTCATAGTTCCCGTTCTCACCCGACACTTCACTGTCCCATGCTTTACCCGTGCTCTTGAATTTGTAGATACGGCTCAAACTCCGTGACTGATCCCAATCAGTCCCGTCAAAGTGATACCAACGCCACTTGAACGGGGAGTATGTATTGTTGCGGCCCGCAAAGTTGAATCCCGTCCAGGCAGAAATGGCATATTCCCCAGACGTCTCTTGATTTCGGTTAGAAGGATTGACCTCGACCGCTTGAACGGACTCGGTATAATCCGCTCCGCCTTTATGGTTCATGACGACATCCCCATATACGCCAATCCCTTTCCCGCGTAAGTTCGAGATCGCCGACTGTAGCTGCGCTTTTGTTCCATACTTTGTCCGAGTCGTCCCTTTTTGATTGAACTCTCCTAAATCATACAAATCATAGGCCCCGTATCCAACATCATTTTGAGACGTCCCTTTATACGCCGGCGGAATCCAAACCGTGGAGATCCCGATGTCTTTCAAATGCTGCGAATCATTCGAGAGTCGGTTCCAGTGTTGCCCATCGTTTGGAACGTACCATTCAAAATATTGCATCATCGTACCGTTCTGTGGGGTCGCTGCCTGTGCGACCGGTTGCCCTGAAAGCAGTGCAATCGATGTCACTCCAGCTAGAACAGCAATCCCTTGTCGTTTCTTCAACATCCTTCATTCCTCCTCAAATAGTTAACGAAAACGCTTGCATTAATTATTGTGAAGGATTTTGATTTTGTTGCATAGATAGAGACTAAAAAACAGTTCTCTCTCCCTAACTATTTCTCATTCGAATAGTTCAGTCGAACGAAACAAAGACGGATGGCTTGTGCCATCCGCCTAGTCATCCTTCCCGGCTAATTCGTTTGCGTTTGAAACGGTAGCCGATGTACGGAAGTCCTGTAAACACGAGACCGATCGTCACGAGTAGTTGAATCCCAATCAATATTGTCTCGACAACGGTTGGCCAATCAAACTGAAACAACGAAAAGAGGGCAATCCATAAAATACCTAGGATGAGCGCAGCCCTTCCCATCTGACGCTCCATGTCATGATATTTTTCCTCTGTTGTTTCGACATCCGAGTAAATCGGCTTGGCATCTCGATTTCCTTTGAAAATATGAATCTCATCCCCGGTTGATGTGACATGTTCCCACCCGCTCGACGCAAACAGGTCAAAGTAGTCTTCGTCTGGACGAGTACGATAGTCCAAACTATACTGAACGTCTTCCGGTTCCCCTTCAACGAGCGTGTATCCTAGCGGGGCAAACTTCTTCAAATGCCATCCCTTGGCCGCCATTCGTTCTAGTTTCCGCATCTCACGCTCTTCAGCAAACGCCAATCCCCAGCTCGACATATACTTTTGTCTCATCTTGATCCCTCCATATCCAAAATGGCACAGGCATCTTCGACCATCGCCTGTCGTCTCTTCACATCATCCGTTAAAATCGAGCGGCCTTTATTCGTGATTCGATAGTTCTTTTTCTTTCCGTCCCCATCCATCGGTTCAATCAGTTCGGCGTTCAACAACTTTTTGATAATCGTATACATCGAAGCCGGACCAATTTGCATTCGCCCTCGCGTGGTCTCTTCGACAAATTGCATGACTAAATAGCCATGACGTGGCGTCGTGAGCGCCAACAGGATATAAAACATACTATCCGTCAGTTCCCCTAACTCTAATGAGTCCGTTCGCGGCATCTTTCCACCTCCTATATCATTGAATGATATATTTCTTACACTCAATATATATCGTTAAATGATATATGTCAATAAATGATATAAAAAAAGCCGCACCCTTTTAGGTATGCGACTTCAAGATAAACGGTTTTAACTAGTGACATAGTCTAAATCATGCAAGATATACGCCAGGAAGAAAATCATGCTTGGATTCTCATATCGCATCTGGACTTTACGGAGCTGCTCGCGATACGTGACCTCATACTCGGCCCCGTTCATCTTCCGCTCCATGTTCATCTTGATGAGCGCATCAAGCTTGTCCATCATATCGACGAGCATTCCCTCATACGTATCGTCTTTCGAGTCAGCCATATATCGACGGAACGCCGGTTGCATATACTCAGGCAACAGTCCAAGCAGACGTTCACTTTCCGCTCGCTCGTATGCCTCAAACGCAGCCCCCGTCTCTTGCGTCGAATGTTTGACTGGACCGAGCACGTCTCCGGTCACCCCTTCAACTAAATCGTGACAGAGAAGACGAGCCACGAGTTCGGCGACATCGACATCGACGTCGTACTTCTCACGCTCTAAGAGCCCACTGAACATACCGAGCGCGGCAGCCCGGAAACCATGAATCGCATCGTTGTCGTCAATCGTGTTAAAGCGACCTTTCCAGCGACGGACACTATCCATCCGCATGACGTTCTCGATGAATCGCAACACATCCGTTTCTGCCTCGACCTGGTCGAACAGCCAGCGAACCGAATCAATCGGATGATGTCGGAGTGCGGCTTTCATCTCTTCTAGTTTGTCATCAAAGTGCGGAGAGCCGTGCGCGACTTCTCGTCGCACGAACAACATCGCATCGAACGAATCAATCCCGTCCACGATTCGACCTTCGAACGAATCATCTTCCGCTTCCACCACGAAACGATGAAAGTGAGGACGTAATGATTGCGACAGCAGCTCGACAAGACCGAGACTCGCTGTTCGTTCCATACGCTCGATGTGACCGATCAAGGTCGGTTCTTTTTTCGTCCGGTGCATGATCGGACCCGTTTGTACTTCATTCATATCGTGGAAAATGGCTTTCCCGAGCAAATCGAGCAAGTCGACTTCACGCCCGTTCTCTTTTTCCACATAAGCCGCGATCAAGCTGAAGACCGCGACACGAAAGCTGTGACTCGCTGCATTATCATGATAATGGGGGGCATATTCGTCCCATCGTTGCACGTTTTGCATGCGTGTCATCTTTCGGATAAACGTTCCGTTATGCATGGTTTCACTCCTTACGATAATCGTTCAAATACATCGTCATGACAGACGACATATAACATGTCTGTTTCCTGAAGCGGCAAATCGAGCATCGTCGCCACATCCAAGCGGTCATTGACCGCGATGAGTGTCACCCCTGATTCAAGTAACGCTGTATTTGCTTGTCGAACATTCTGCCACTCGACTTTTGGTTTCAACGCTTGAATGTTCCCACCTGACTGTTTGCTCAGCAACTGACGGAAAATTGCTGTCGTTCCAGGTTGTAACGTCGCTTTTGCCATCAAGAGGGAGACCGAGTCGTTCGCTAAAATAAAATCGTCGACGCGGACGTGTTTGAATTTCGAGATATTTCTTTCTTCACACACTTCGACGACCGTGTGCAAGTCCACCTGATACTCAGAAGAGAGTGCCTCGACCGCTGACGCGATCAATAACGACTTCCCATCGGCGAGTAACGTCTCCGTGATACGGGCATCCGCAAAAATCGCGACGCGTCGCGCCTTCAAGACGTTTGCTTGCAGCAATACCGCTTCATCCGAAGCATCGCCTGATACGAAGTGAACTTGATCGTGCACGTACGGTTCCTCAACTAACTGATCAATCAATACGATCTCTGCTTTCGGTTCGTAGTTAAGCACTTCATCGATTGCTTTCTTCGTCTTCGGGGACCACCCGATATACACATAATGTCCTTCTCCACGATACACTAGTCTTCCCTCCCGTTTTAGCCGTTGAAACGTCGCACCGATTTCAACCAATTTTCCAATCAACGCCCCGATAATCCCAATCCCGAATAGGAATAAGAATATCCCGAGCCATCGCCCTGCCACGGAGGATGGATAAAAGTCCCCGTATCCGACGGTCGTCAATGTCGTCATCGTCCACCAGAACGAATCAAACAATGATCTGAATGTCTCTGGTTCTAAAACATAACCGAGCACGGTTCCTAAGATAATGATGCCAATCGAAGCTAAGACGACATTCAAAAATGATAATTTCGCTAACCCTTTCCACACACGAAATAAGATATGCACTGTTTCCCCCTCCTTCTCTCTTATATACTAAACGTAACCACAAAAAGATTCACGAAACCATTTTGATGGTGATTCCGTATAAGAAGAAAAAAGGAAGGACTGACTTATGAACTCCATCGTCTTAGAGTATCGTCTCTATAAAAATGAATTATCGTTCGAACCACTATACCATTACACGTCTCTCGGCTTAGACGAAGTGCTAGCTCGTCGTGAATGTGAGTTTTTCGTCAAAGACGGCATGACCTATAAACAACGCTCATCCGCCTTAGAAGGTGATCAATACTTCTTGATTTATGTCGACCGTTACACAGAAGGACTGATCGACAAACACGAAACGAGTGAGATCAAGGTCGAGATTCGTACACTTGACGACCGTTTTGACAACCCGTTACTCGAGGCCTATTACGTCGACCGTCACCTCGATGCGCTCGCTATGCTCGGGAGCCAGTATTTATATGTCGCCGGCAAAGAATATGAACGCGATTCAGCAGAAACAGATGAAGATCGTGGTGTGTATGTTATCTACGTCACACCGACTGGTTATGAATTGGAGGAATCAACATGAAGACAAGCAAGAAAATTTTAAGCGGACTATCCGTTGCGGTATTGACCACTTCCCTTGCCGCGTGCGGTGGGGATGAATATGAAGAGGCGGCACTCCCGGAAGAACCGACAGGCTACGAATGTGATGACTGGGACTGGGATGACGTGACCGAGTCGTATTATTGTGACGACGATCGTTCCCCTCATTATGGTAGTTATTTCTTACTCGGGAACCTGTTCCGCTCGAAAAGTGCACTAAAAAATTCTTCTACCTACAAATCCTACAAGTCGAACGGTGGCGCGACCGGTTCCGTATCGAACGGCTCAAAATCAGGATCGTCAAAATCTGGACTCGGCAGTGGCTCTAAAGGTGGATTCGGCGGATGACACGTGACGAACTTTACAGTCAAATCCCTTATTTTTGGCCCGATTTAAACGATGAAGAATATGCCTTATATGATTGTTTTGAGATGACCGCCTCGCAGGTTGCCTCTGTCCGAGAGGCAACCGAGGCGGTTGACTCGATTTTTCGGAAGACGAATCAATTGTTACGCACCCTGCCTGACGAGACGCTCTTACTGCTTGGTTACCCTGAGGCGAGTCTGCCGTTCTTACGGGAGAAGACGATGCCGCAGGAGACGATCATCGGTCGTTACGATTGGATCATGAAAGACGGTCAACTCAAATTGATGGAGTTCAATGCAGATACGCCGACCTTTATTAAGGAGCTCTTTGACGTGAACGGCGTGGTCGCTTCCGAGTTTGGTCTCCTTGACCCGAACAGAGAAGCCACCGCTCAACTAAAAACCGAACTGCGCAAGGCCATCGTCGCCGCGTGGAATCGACTCAAACGAGAAGGCACACCGAAAATCGTCTTTACGGCACATGGCGACAACATCGAAGACAAGTGGACGGCGCGCTTTCTGCAAGAGACGCTCGATTTACCGTCTGAATTCGTACCCTTGCACACTTTACTCGTCGACGAAGACGGTGTCTACACACCATCGGGCGAACGAATCGACATCTTGTATCGTCAAACATATCCGATCGAGCATCTTGTGGACGACCGGGCTCCAGACGGAGACTTGATCGGCATTCGGTTACTTGAACTGAACCTGCACAAGCATGTGTCATTGCTCAACCCGCTCTCGGCATTCCTCATGCAATCAAAAGGCGTACAAGCCCTCATTTGGGAATTGTATGAGACCGAGACATTGTTCGATGAAACCGAGCGCGACATCATCGACACCTATTTTTTACCGACTTACTTAGATGAGACACCGTTTCTCGGCGAATCGGACTATGTCAAAAAACCGGCGTTCGGACGTGAAGGAGACTCCGTCATCTTGTATACGAAAGATGGCCAACCGTTTCACCGGGAAACATTACAAACGTATGCGGAAGAGACGGCTGTGTACCAACAGTTCATCGAACTTCCGAAACGGATGACGACGACCGTCAAGGGTCGCGTCGAGACACATTACATGATCGGATGTTTCTGTTTGAATGGACACCCGTCCGCACTCGGCGTTCGCGCCGGCAGCATGATCACAAACAACCAATCTTACTACTTAGCCGTTGGCACACCTACACAAAAGGAGACGAACTCATGACATTCATCACACTCGATTCAATCTTAAGCTTCCTCGCCCACCTCGGGACAGGATTCGGTCTCATTCTCGCGGGACTCATCATCTTCGCCCTGACGACCAAATATTCAGAACGTAAGTTAATCAAAGAAGGCAACATGGCCGTCGCCTTGAAACTCTGGGGGAAAGCGCTCGGACTTGCCATCGTCATTTATACAGTCTGGGCGAACAGCGTCAACTTGCTCGATGCATTCATCTGGGGACTCGTCGGGATCGCCGCCCAAGTATTGGCGTTCTGGACGTTCGAATACGTCCTTACACCAGGCGTGAACTTAGAAAAAGAAGTCGAGAACGGCAACATGGCTATCGGTTTCAGCTTGTTCGCCGCATCACTCGTCGTCGGCATCATCGTCGCCGCGAGCTTGACGTACTAATTCAAACACCCCATGTACGCATTGGCGAAGCATGGGGTGTTCGTATTTATAAAAGTCAGGAGGAACAATCATGTCGAAGCGAATCATCTTACTCACAATCGTTTCCGGTCTCATCATCGTAGCCATCGCAGTCGGTGTCGGACTTTACACCTACACTAACATTCAGACTGACAAGTCATACGAAAATGCCGAAAAAGAAATGAATCGTTATATGACGACGAACAATTGGTATACGTTTGAAATTCATAATATGGAACAGTCCGTTCTCTCTTTTTACACAAATGAAGACCGCTCCGTCATCGGTCTAGCTGAGATTGATGTCGAAACAGGGAACTTAGGGTCTGTCACGAAACAAACAGAGCCGAATCAGCCTTTTGATTTCGTCATCCTTCGAGTTGAAGACATGGAGTACATCGGTGTTCACCTTAAAGAGCGACCGGAAGATGTCGTCTATTTACGGTTAAACGGTGACGATGTCTCAAAAGATTTTCTTGTCAACGATCCCGAAATTGAAAGCTACACCATGACATATGTCATTGAAACATCACGACCGTCAGATGGTTCGTGGTCACTTGAAACATTGGATGCCAACAAACAAGTCATACATTCAAGTGAACTCACGGAATAACCTATATTGTGCATCAGGACGACTTTTTCCAGTCGTCTTTTTTAGTTGGTCGCAAGAACTCCAGACGGTCCGAAAAATTCATATCGTGCCTGTGGAATCACACGTACAACCGTCTCCATCATCGCACTCGGTCCGCACGTATAAACATCATGCCCTTCCACATCAAGTGCTTCAAGGTGTGACTTATTCATGCAACCCGATACGTCATCCACGTGTGTGATGAGTTTAAGCCCTTGATTCACGAGTTCATCGAGTTCGTCTCCGAGCGGACGAAGGTCCATACTCCGAACTGCGTGCAATAACGTGACAGGACGTCCTTGTTCGAGTGCCGTCTTCGCCATGTTGAAGAGGGGCGTGATCCCGATTCCTCCCGCGATGAGTGTGAGCGGACGATCAGACGTTTCAAGGATAAATTCTCCTGCTGGTGCGCTCATCGGGACTTCTGTTCCGACCGTCTGTTCATGGAGCCAGTTTGAGACGAGTCCCTCCGCTTTCGGCGCAATCCAGTAGCCGTCTTCTGTCGTCTCGATGACACTATATTGACGGTGATGTAGGATGTCCTCTCCCGCAATGCGCGCTTGAACCGAGACGTATTGTCCTGGGATGGCTGTGCCAATAACTCCATCTTTCGCGACGAGACGGAATCGTTTCACTTCAGGTGTATCTACTATG
The DNA here is from genome assembly GCF_018617145.1 of Exiguobacterium sp. s75. GTDB lineage: Bacteria > Bacillota > Bacilli > Exiguobacteriales > Exiguobacteriaceae > Exiguobacterium > Exiguobacterium profundum. The sequence goes on along the minus strand of NZ_JACSJQ010000003.1, from coordinate 154,268 downwards.
ATTTCTTCGATGACGAACGGTTTGAATCCGACCCATGGCGCGTCATCATACATTTTTTTCTCGAGTGAGATGAAGACATCGGCAATCACACCGTAAGCTTTTGCCCATGCATCGATGATGTCAGGTGTTGCAGCTTCACCGAGTACGTCTTGAATCGCCGCAAGCAAGTTCTCACCGACAATCGGATAATGCTCCGGTCGGATGTTCAAACTTTTATGTTTATGAAGTGCTGGTTGGATGGCAGGAAGAATCGCTTCGAGTCGGTCGATATGAAGGGCAGCCGCATAAACCGCGTTCGCGAGTGCTTCTGGCTGACGTCCTCGCTTTTGATTCGTATGGTTGAAGAAGTGACGAACTTCTGGATTTTGTTCAAACATTCGTTGATAAAAATGCTTCGTGATCGTCACACCATGTTCTTTCAAAACTGGTGCCGTCGCCTTTATAATCTCAATCGTTTGTTGATCTAACATGTGAATTTCCCCCTTTTGTTTTGTACACGTTCATTATGTGAGACAAGTCACTTTAAAGCAATATATTAAATACTTGTTTAAAGTAGATTTCACGTTTCTGACTTATTTTCGCCATTACCCTTTCACATTTGTTCGAATCGCACTTTTTGGGATTGTCTTGTACAATGAAACGAGAGGTGATGATGGATGAGACTCACGCAAACATGTGACTACGCACTGCGAACATTGATGTATAGCGCTACGTTTTCACATCGGCTCGTCACGATTCAAGAAGTGGCAGACCAATATAACATCTCCAAAAACCATGTCATGAAGGTCGTATATGAGCTTGGGAAATATGGTTATTTGGAATCGGTGCGTGGTCGAGGCGGCGGCTTTCGACTCGCACGACCGATGGATGACATCAATGTAGGGGAAGTCGTTCGGACGATGGAACCCTTCGAACTCGTGGAATGCTTCGGGGAAGGCCGATGCGTCATCGCACCTGCCTGTGATTTACGAGGAGTTTTGAATGAAGCCATGTTGGCGTTTCTTCATGTACTCGATCGTTACACGATTGCGGATCTCGTCGTCAACCGAACGAACGAACTTGCCCTACTCCTAGGCGCACAAAACCCGACGGACTGAAAAAATCGTCGGGTTTTTGTATGTCTCTGCTTTTAGGAATCATCGCCACCAAAGTTTTATCATTTTCTTCACATATAGTTCTGGGGACGTCTGATGAATGAAATCTTCAAAACATTCATTCAGGTTATTTTCTAACTCTTCATCGAGTTCATTTCCATCTTCATCATACAATTCAAAATGTGTATATTTCCAATCGTTATACGCATCAAACAATAAGTCATGGTAGCATTGCCAATGCTTACCGAAATTTGATGTGAATGTTGGCACCCATTGATTGATATAAATATTGTGTAGCAACTCTTCGAATTTGGATGAGTACCCATGGTTATTTCCGAGCTTGTTAACCAAGTCTTGAAATGTTTCCAGCGTCATCGGTTCAACCTCACCAGAATAGTCATAACTCACTTTATTGAACTGATAAGGATGCGGAAATGCCTCTTCTGTTTTTATCCATTGATGAGGGGGATATTGCTCGATAATTTTACCTAGTAATCTGGCAATTACAAGATTGACTGCCTGCGTCTCCAATTCATTCACCTCATGACAGTTATGAATGTTCACTCGACTATAGCTTCTTTAGTCTCGATTCGATTTCCACTCGTCTCGACTCAAGAAATGGCGGCAAGGCCAATCGCTCTCCGAGTGTCTCAAGCGATTCATCCGTCGCAAATCCCGGTTCATCTGTTGCCAGTTCCACTAAGATTCCGCTCGGTTCGCGGAAGTAAATCGACTGGAAATAATAGCGGTCAATGAGACCAGAGTGGCTGATCCCATGTGCGTCAAGCTTCTCAATCCATTTCGTCATATCGTCTGATTGTTCCACTCGAATCGCCACATGATGCACACTTCCTCGCCCTGGTCGTTCCGATGGCAAATCCGGCCGATCGATGAGATGGATCTCTGTCGCCACACCACCCTCACCCGTCTCAAAGACACGCACGTCATGACCATCCCGTTCAAATGTCGTTACATATCGATAGCCAAGCACTTCTGTCAGCACCCGTGCCGTCTTGTCAATCCGCCGTACCGTCCACTCACTAAACCCGAGACCGAAGATGCCGAGGTCCGTTGGCACTGGACCTTTGCTCCAAGGTGTCCCGCTCCCTCCTTCTACAAGACAGAGACGTTGACCCTCATGATCTTCGAACGAAAGGGTTGCCCTTCCTAAAACCGACTCGATTTCTCCGTAAGATACATCGAACGCGTCAAAACGCTCCTGCCAGTACGCGAGCGCTCCATCCGGCACCCTGAGTGCTGTCCGGGAAATACTGCTTGACCCTCGATACGTCTGTCCGAGAAACGGTAACTCAAAGAACGTCAAATCGGTTCCAGGTGTACCCGTCTCGTCTGCATAAAACAAGTGATACATCGATGGGTCATCCTGGTTAACCGTCTTTTTGACGAGCCGCATCCCTAGTATTTCCGTGTAGAATCGCAAGTTCTTCTTAGCATCCCCGGTCATCGCTGACACGTGATGTTGTCCACTAATCACCTTCATCCCTCATCTCCCCTTTCGACTATATCGTTATTGTATCATCCCCAAATGAGTAAAGTCCTCTTTACATTATGTAAAGTTTGTTTTACACTAGTGGTAGAAACTAGAAATGAGGTGGCACGATGCCATTAGTCAACCGCGTGAAAGAACTGCGTGCCCGGCACCAGTTAACCCAAGGCGACCTGGCCGAAAAGGTCGGTGTGACGAGACAGACGATCATCTCGCTCGAGAAAGGCAGCTACACACCGTCACTCATGCTGGCGATGCACATCGCACGGGTGTTCGAGGAACCGGTCGAATCTATATTCACAATCGAGGAGGAAAGAAAATGAAACACGTTGTCGTTCAGTCTATTTCCAGCATCATCCTGTATGTCCTGATGGCATTTCTATTCAGCTCATTTTTATCCGATGTGTCGAAGACCGTCAGCGAGTCTGACCGATTCTTAGTTGAATTCAATCTGCTTCCCCTACTTTTACTTGTTGTTTTTGGCATTGTTTGGACAGTCTATTCGTTTAACTCCCGGCCGAACAAGCAGTTGAGCTTCACTCAATGGTCTGTCCGCATGACTGAATTTAGTGAAGTCGATGAGCGTGAACAAATCATCACAGTGAAATCGACAAAAGCGGCATACATCTCGTTCGGCATCTCCGTTCCTATTTTTATGGGGTCGTTTATGTTCTATCCGTTGTTTGAAGATACACTTCCCGCCTATCCGATCTATGCACTCGCTTCAACGCTCATCATCGCGACACTCGTCTACATGACGACTTGGATTCGCGGTTATCGACATTAAGGAATTCATCACGAATTCCTTTTTTTGTGTCCATTTTTCATCGATTCGGCTATCATGATTGCCAATTCTATTATACCGTGCTTATATATAACTAAATGGTTATATAAAGAATGTAAGGAGTCTTGCTTTGTGAAAACTGTCGATTTGACGATTGGAAACGTGCAACGCGTCATTCTGGCTCTTGCCCTTCCGCTCGTCGGTAGCTCGTTATTACAATTTACGTATAGTCTCGTCGACATGTTTTGGGTCGGTGCGCTCGGGAGCGATGCTGTGGCAAGTATCGGTGCAGCTAGTTTTTATATCATGCTCGGACAGGCGATTCAATCGTTGATTGTCGTTGGCGCCGGCATCAAAGTATCACAAGCTGTCGGGAGACGTGACCTCAATTCGGTTCAGCGTCATGTCTGGGCCAGCAGGCGTCTGAATCTAACACTCGGTCTTTCGTACGCCTCTCTACTAATTATGTTCGGTCATACATTCATCGGCTTTTTGAATATGGGTGCCCCCGCTGTGGAGCAGCTTGCGTATGAATATTTGTTCGTCAGCGCGCCGATGCTCATCTTTTCTTTCTTTAATTTGCTGTTTGCTCGTCTATTCAGTGCATATGGCAATACGACAACAGCGATGCGAATCAATGCGACAGGTGTCATCCTCAATATGATTCTCTCCCCGATTTTCATTTATCCATTCCAACTCGGTGTGATCGGGGCTGCCCTTGCAACACTTGTCGCCAACGTCATGATGTTCGGATTGTTTTGGCACCGCGCTCGTACATTATTCAATTGGGATGAAGTCGTTCAGCCGACTCGAGCTGACTATAAAGAAATCATCCGTCTTGGTTTTCCGATGGCAACCCAACGGATTTTGTTCACGGTAATCAGTATTTTTCTTGCCCGCATGATTGGCTCATACGGGACGGAAGCGATTGCGGCACAGCGCATCGGACTTCAAATCGAATCGATTGCCTACATGATGATTGGTGGCTTGAACGGAGCAATGGCTAGCTATACCGGTCAAAACCTCGGGGCACGAAAAGTAGATCGTGTTCATGAAGGTTACCGGGTAACGACCCGACTCGGGATGGTTTACACAGGATTCATCATGTTGTTATTTTTAATCGTCCCAGATTTACTCATTGGTCTATTCGTCGATGACGTTCGAACCATCGAAATTGGGGCGAGCTACTTGCGAATTATTGGCATTTCGCTCGTCTTCTCATCGATTGAAATGATCGGAAACGGATACTTCTCAGGACTCGGATTACCGAAAATCCCCGCGACCATCTCGATTATTTTCACAGTGGCCCGTATCCCGCTCGCATTTGTTCTTGAGCCTTATCTCGGAATCGATGCCATCTGGTGGAGTATCGCCATCTCAAGTATCACAAAAGGGCTTGTCTCCGCCCTCTTTGTCCGACTAACGAAAAAGGAAGTGATTTCCCTTGCAAAAGCAGTTTAATCAACTACCCCACCATCTCATCACAAGTGGAAAATTTGCCATCGAGCGAGAAATGTTACGAGTCACGTCAGAAGGCACACTAGCTGTTACGAAGCATCCAAAAGCACTCGGTCATAAAGCGACACATCCATATATCACGACCGACTTTTCTGAAAGTCAAATTGAGCTTGTCACCCCGACGTTTCCAACGATTGAGGCGGCACATCATTTCTTAGAAACGCTTTACGATATTACGGCGCTCAACATAGGCGATGAACGCCTTTGGCCACAATCGATGCCATGTGCCTTGCCGGAAGGTGGTACGATTCCACTCGCTGATTTTGGTGTGTCCGGAATAGAGGCTAGCCGTTATCGTGAGCATCTGCTCCAAAAATATGGTGCGAAAAAACAACTCATTTCTGGAATCCATTTCAACTTTTCATTTTCCGATGAGATGTTATCCGCATTATACGAAGGATCCCCTGAACAAAATCGACACTTCAAAGATCACCTATATTTGAAGTTAGTTCGTCAATATTTACGAATGCGTTGGCTCATCGTCTATTTGCTCGGTGCTACCCCAGCCGTACATGCGAGTTATGAAGAACGATGTGTCAGCCAGATGCAAGCGCTCCATGTAGACACTTTTTCAAATAAACAAGCATTGTCCTATCGGAATAGCGACTGTGGGTACACGAATGTTGAACCGCTTTATCCAAATTATGCGACACTCTCAAGTTATATAGACGATGTAAAACGGTTCATTGCCAAAGGCGAGATTGCCAATCCGAACGAACTCTACTCCCCCATCCGATTGAAAACATCGAAAGGTGGTAACGACTTAAATCAACTCGAGGCACACGGTATCGATTACATTGAAATTCGCAATATCGATTTGAATCCGTTTGAAAAGACCGGAATTGCTCGTTCAGATTTACGGTTCCTTCATCTGTTTTTGTTGTACTTGACCTTTACTAAGGAGACATCTCATGTCGATTGGCAAGCTGAAGCGTACAATAATCAACAACGTGTCGCCAAAGAAGGCATGTCTCCCGCAAGCATATTGACTCGAGATGGTTACGCCATACCTTTACACACGTACGCGACAGAACTTCTCGACGCCATCGATTCGTTCAACACACAGTATGACCTCGGCTTCGAAGATGTCTTTCCAGCTATACGCGAAAAAATTGATCACGTGGACCGGACGTACGCTTCCCGATTAAAGACGATTATGACCGAGACGGGTTATCACGCATGGTCCCTCGCCCAAGCAGAACACTTTTATGAGGACGCCTATGCAAATCGTTTTCGCATCCACGGTTATGCCGACCTGGAACTGTCTACTCAAATCTTAATGAAATCCGCAATTAAACGTGGTTATCGTGTCGATGTCATCGATCGTTCCGACCAGTTCATTCGGATTCGAAACGGCAAACACGAAGAATACGTCAAACAGGCAACGAAAACATCAAAAGACAATTATGTTTCCGTCTTAATGATGGAGAATAAAACGGTGACAAAGTTTGTACTCGCAGAGCATGGCATTCGTGTCCCTGAAGGGGTAGAACTTCAAGATGAATCAGATTTACGTCAGGCATGGCATTCATTTTCAAAACAACCCATCGTCTTAAAACCAAAGTCCACAAACTTCGGAGTCGGTATTCACATTTTTAAAGACGGAGCGACGTATGAGGAAGCACGGTCTGCATTTCAGTATGCGAAAACGTTTGATGATGTCGTTTTACTTGAGACATTCTTACCCGGAAAAGAATATCGCTTCCTCGTCATCGGAGATGACGTCGCGGGCATCCTCCATCGTGTCCCGGCGAACGTCACTGGAGATGGCACCTCTTCGATCCGTCAACTCGTTGCGACAAAAAATGAAGACCCGTTACGCGGAAAAGGATACAAGACACCGCTCGAGAAAATCGAAATCGACGAGGTCGTCATCTCATTTTTACGTGCTCAAGGCAAGACACCCGATAGTATTCCCGCTCTCGATGAGCGTGTCTTCTTACGCGAAAACTCTAATATCAGTACCGGCGGAGATAGTATCGACTATACGGATCAAATTTCTGACATCTATAAGCGTATTGCTGTCGATGCCGCTAAGTCAGTCGGGGCAACCATCTGTGGTGTCGATATGATGATTCCCTCTCTCGATGATGCGCAAATCGAATACGGTATCATCGAATTGAATTTTAATCCCGCCATCCATATCCACGCTTTTCCTTATGAAGGAAAAGAACGACCGATTGGTGAGATGCTACTTGATTTATTGTTTAAATATTGAGTATTCCTGTTACGGAATATTCCTAATTAGGAATATTAAAAGCAAGAGGACGGTGACGAAAAATGGAAGAGAGATTGGCTTCTTTGTTTCATGCGTTAGCCGACCCGAACCGGTTGCGGATGATCGAATTGTTACGGAAACAAGAGTGGACGGTCGGAATGATGGCAAATCAGCTTGGGATCAGTCAACCGCAGACATCGAAGCACTTGCGAATTCTGTATGATGCAGGTCTCGTCACAGTAACCATTGATGCCAATCGAAGACGTTATGCACTCAAGTCTCAAGCACTCGAACCATTAGATGCTTGGCGGACCTATATGGCTCGGGAAACAGAGCGACTCGATCGATTGGAGACGTTTTTAGCGGAGTCACAGCGAGAGGAGAATGGATCATGAGTACGGTCAAATCACATATAGAGGGCACGACATTGATTATGGAACGTCTGTTCAAGGCACCACGCCAACTTGTATTTGAAGCATTCTCGACACCTGCACATTTAGAGAAATGGTGGGGACCGTCCGGATGGGAGACGAAAGTATACAGCTTCGACTTCAAACCGGGGGGGATTTGGCATTATTGCATGACTTGTGTCGACAAAGAACAAGGTGACTTTTATGGTATGGAATCATGGGGCAAATCAACCTTTATCGACATCGATCCATACTCCCAAATCGTCTATACGGATGCATTCTCGGATGCGGACGGACACGTCAATCCGGACTTGCCTGTCATGACGATCACAAATGAATTTCTCGATACATCGGAAGGCACGTTATTCATTAGTCGCTCCGAATTCACGAATGAAGAGGCTCTCCAACAAGTCGTCGAAATGGGCGCTGTCGAAGGGTTCACTTCCCAACTCGATCGTCTCGAAGCGATTGTAAGCCAGTAAAAAACATGCACCGTTCCCGAAAAGGAATGGTGCATGTTTTGATTCATCTGAACTGCCGAAACAATCCATCAAGCTGTTCTCGCGTAATCCGTTCAAACGTATCTCCGATGCTTACTTCGGTTGAACAGTGTCCGTCTTTTTCAACAAGATACCCCGTAATGCCTACTCCTGTTTCTTCTTGGATGCGCGCAATCTTCTCACCAAGCTCTTCCTTCTCCCCTTGAAAATGAAGATGGAACATATTCGTGACCGGGATGCGTGGAGTCGTCCACACGCCATCGAGTTCATTGAAGCGTGCTGCTAAGCGGACGGCCTCGTTTCGATACTCGGCCATCTTGTCTTTTCGTAGCTCATAATAATAATCCGCGGACAGGATGTATGGATATAAGCTGATCAAGTCACCACCGTAGCGTCGCTTCCATACTTTCGACATGTCACAAAATGCCTTCGGTCCAGCAAGGATGGCGCCGGCAATGCCACCGATTCCTTTATAAAACGAGACGTATACGCTATCAAAGAGCGCACAAATCTCAGAAGCCTCTTTTTCATAATACGGAAGCGATTCGAACAGTCGTGCACCATCCAGATGTAGATGAATCCCTTTCTCACGACAGTGTTCATGAATTGCCACAAGTTCCTCGAACGTCGGCAATTCCCCACCGATTTCTCGTTGTGGCAGTTCGAGCAACAGACACGCGATGTCCGATAACGCTTGAATCTCTTCGAGCGTCATCAATCGGTTTTCGTCCCCCACTAAAATCGGTTCGATGTGATGCAACTCTTTTAAACCATCCTGCTCATGAATTTCAAGGTGGCACAGCGGGTGATATGCGACCTTTTTCTTCCCTGTCTCATCACACCAAATGCGTAGCGCAATCTGCTGTGCCATCGTACCGCTTGGAAAGAATACTGCCGACTCTTTCCCAAGAACCTGTGCCATCTTCTCTTCGAACTGTCGAATCGTTTTCCCCTGTCCATACTGATCACTCGGCTCATCTTCACGCACATGCTCAAATGCGCGTTTCAATACCCCGGCTTCCCGTTTGCCGTGACCGCTCAATTGAACGTTCGTCTGACGATACGTGTCTGCCAATCGCTCCATTCTTTCCCCTCCTCGACAAATAAGCTCCCTGTCAGTATAACAGGGAGTCCTCTCTTCAGTCGCGAATGCGGACGATGAGTTTACCGCGCACTTTTCGCGTTTGTAGTTTTTCGAGACCTTCTTTCAATTGGTCGAACGACAACACTTCTGTGACGAGATCGTTCAGTTCACCTGCATCGAGCAAGTTCATCATCTCTTCGGCCATATACGCCAAGTTGCGAATCGCATGTTCGTCCTCGCTCGCATGCGCCGCCCCGAGTGCCACTTCGTGAATCGAAGGAGATAACGTGAAGCCTTTCATGTTCGTCATGTCTGGTGGCCCGGCGATGTAGGCGAGGTGTCCGCTGAATGCGAGACGATCTAGGTCTGCTGTCGCAACGTCTCGTCCGACTGTATTCAAAATCAGGTCGACACCACGTCCATCTGTTTCTTCCATGATCCGTGCCGTCACGTCCTCAACGTTATAATCAATCACCACGTCCGCCCCGAGTGATTCTACCCACTCAACGTTCTCAGGAGATGCCGTCGTGAATACCTTCAGACCGAGCCGTTTTGCGAGCTGAATCGCAAATCCACCGACACCGCCCGCTCCTGCGTGTATGAGAATCGTCTCCTTATCTCGCGTGTTCAGCTTCTGCATGACCGCTTCATATGCTGTCATCCCCGCACACAGGATAGAAGCCGCCGCCTCATCGCTTACACCTTGCGGAACGACCGCACACGCCCGGGCATCGACGACCGTATACTCGGCGAATCCCCCATATTTCGATAGATCCGTATGAACAGCCACACGCGAACCCGTAATGATGTTGGCGATACTCGAACCGACCTCAACGACTTCTCCGACGAGGTCGACACCGAGAATGTGTGGATATGACCAATTCGGGTTTCCGTTTGATCCGACTTTATAATCGACCGGATTCAAGGCGACCGCTTCGACACGAATCAACAGTTCTCCCGCTCCTGGCGTCGGTCGGTCGATTTCTCCAATATGCAGATGATCAAGACCAGGTTGATCGAGTAGCCATGCTTTCATGTTTAGTAAGCTCCTTCCGAATACGTGAGTTCGTATGAGTGTGAATAAATTTCAACGAGGTTGCCGAATGGATCTTCGCAGTACACCATGCGGTACGGTTTTTCACCTGGGTAGTATTCACGAATCGGCATCCGTTGTCTCCCGCCGTGAGCGACAATTTTCTCGACGAGCCCTTCGATGTCAGGGTCTTGTACACAGTAGTGGAAGATCCCTGTCTTCCAAAACTCGAAGTTGTCTTCTGGTGTTTCGTTGTTCGGGAATTCGAACAACTCAATCCCGATTCCGTCTCCCGTTGACATATGAGCGATTCGGAATTTGCCCCAGCCCGGTCCAAAGACGTCGGTACACATCACACCGATTGGCGAATCATCCTCAACGACGTCTGATGGTGTCATAATCGTATACCACCCCATCACGTCCTCATAAAATTTTACGGCCTCAGCGACGCTCGGTACAGAAAGACCGATGTGTGAAAACGTTCTTGGATATGTCATGTTTCATTTACTCCTTTTTGTTTGCTCAATTTAGCGGGTAACGATAAGATACTGTCATTGAAGCAAGAAAAAAAGTACGCACATTGAAGTAACTACCCGAAAGTGAGGTTCCTTGAACATGACCACATCGTTCCCCGTCAACCGCGCACTTGAGATTATCGGCGGCAAATGGCGCCCCCAAGTGTACTGCACGCTTCAAGATGGACCGCTTCGTTTTTCTGATATTCAACGAGCGATTCCGGACGTCAGCCGAAAAGTGTTGACCGACCAATTGCGCGAGCTCGAGCAGCTCGGCATGGTTCGCCGTGTCGACTACTCGACCGAGAAGCACCTGCACGTCGAATATTCATTGACCGAAGACGCCCTCGGACTGCAACCCGCCATGAATGCCCTTTGTTCATGGGGAGAGTGCCACGACAAAAAATAATCCCGAGCCACATGGCCCGGGATTATTTTTATGAGGCGAACAGACTAATCAAATTCCCATCCGCATCGTACAGGATGGCGTAACGTTGACCCCAGAACGCATCCCACGGTGCTTTGTGTGACGCATAACCTTGTTCAAGGATTGAGTCATACAAAGCATTCAATGACTCACGACTGTCACATAAAAAGGCAAGCTCGATTCGATGCCCGTCTGCCTGTTTCCATTCCCCGTATACCGATTCGGCCACTTCTACCGTATCGAACGCGAGACGCACGCCTCCTTCATCAATCTCTACATGTGCTTCCCCGTTCATCGCTTCTGGAATCTCAAACCCGAGCGCCCGATAGAAATCGAGCGACCGCTTCATATCCGTCACGACGATCCCGACCATGTCCAATTTGACTGCCATCATGTTCCCTCCCCTTATTTTCATGATACGATTTGAGTGTAGCATGACCAATTCGATCAGAGACGAGGAATTTTTATGAGCCATACGTTTCAACCACTCACCCAAGAGCAAGCCGAACGTATCGCCTTCGAGTGGCGCTATGAAGGCGAATACGCGTTTTACAATATGGATGCTGACGAAGAAGATCTCGCCTTATTTTTAGATGCAGATGAGCGAGGTGATACAACGTTCGCCATTCTTGACGACGAACTCATCGGTTTCGTCACGTTGCAATTCGAATCAGTAGACGCTGTTTCTATCGGTCTCGGCATGCACCCTGATTTGACGGGGAGCGGCAACGGACATCGATTCCTCACGTCAATCATAAATTGGATTGAGGCGACATATGGGACTCGCACAGTGCGTCTTGCCGTCGCCACGTTTAATAAACGGGCCATCCGATTATACGAGTCTCTAGGCTTCATCCCACAAGACACGTTCATGCAGGAGACGAATGGTGGTGTGTATCCGTTTCTTTCAATGACACGTGAACAAAGCGAACCCCCGAACAACTGATGTCCGGGGGTTTTGTCATGTCCGCTGTTTCTTCTGAATATAAGAAAGACCGAGCGCTCCAATTAAAATCGTCCCTTTGACGATGTCTTGCGCATAATACGGCACGTCCCACATCGTCAGTCCGTTCAAGAGAATTCCAATCAAAATAGCTCCAATCAATGTCCCGATCACGTTCGGGCGCCCTGTCCCAAAGACGGCGTAGCCGATGTAGGCAGCCGCGACAGCGTCCATCAAAAGGGGTGCTCCAGCCGAGACTTGTCCCGTACCAATCCGAGATGCAAGAATGATTCCGCCGATGGCTGCAAACAATCCGCTGAGTACGTAGGCGTACAACTTGATTCGATTCACGGCGATCCCGGAACGACGGGCCGCTTCGGCGTTCGACCCGACGTAATAAAATTCACGCCCGGTCCGCGTATAAGTCAAGAATAGATGCGCTCCGATAAAGAACACCAGCATGAGCAGGGCGACGAACGGAATCGGACCGATCGTCCCTTGACCGATGAATAGAAATGACGGGATGAAACGCCCTGGCGCCGTCCCCCCTTCAATCGGCATGTTGTCATAAATCGAGAATCCTTTCGTATACGTCAACTGAATCCCGTTAATGACGTACATGATGGCGAGTGTCGCTAGTAAATCCGGTAATCGGAATTTGATTGTGACGAGCGCGTTCAACAGCCCGACGAGAATCCCGAGTGCAAGTGGGATCAGCAGAGCGACGAGAAGCTCTTGTCGATGAAGGACGAGACTTGCCGCTGCCCCGATTGTCGCAAGACTCGCCGTCGAGCCGACCGACAAGTCGAATCCTCCGACGATGAGCGAAAACGTGACGCCGAGGGCAAGTAGCGAAACGATTGAAACCGATTTGATGATGTCACTAAAGTTTGCGTAGGTCAGAAATTGATCGTTCGTCACGGTAAAGACCGCAATCAAACTAAGGATTGCGAGTAACGTTCCATACTGACCGATATGACCGCTGATTCGTTTTCGTTCTTTGACTACTAACTGTGCCATGTCATGCGCCTCCTTTCTCTGCAAGTTGTCCACGGTCGAGCCAAAGAATTCGATTGGCGACCCGTTCGAGCTCGTGTCGCTCACTCGAGGTGAACAATACGGTCTTCCCTTGTTTCGCGAGTGCAATGACGCGTTCATATACGTCTTGTTTCGCTGCGATATCAATTCCTTTTGTCGGTTCGTCGAGCAGATAAATGTCTCGGTCTTCGAGTAACCATTTGCTAAAGACGACCTTCTGTTGATTTCCACCACTCAGCTCACGAACCGGTTGTTTCACGTTCGCATAACGGACGCAAAGCGATGCCAATACGTCCGAAACGCGAGTTGCCTTTCCTGCGACAGCAATCACGTTCCGTTCAATCGTCTCGTCTAAAAATAATCCATGACGACGTCTCTCCTCTGGAACGAGTGCAAATCCTAAACGTACGGCGTTTTCCGGTTCTTTGATCACATGTTCTTTTCCATCGATTGTGATGGATTGACGAATCCCAGAAAGACCGAACAACGCTTCCATCAGTTCCGTCTTCCCACTCCCCGTCAATCCTCCAATCCCGAGCACTTCTCCGCGATACGCTTCAATCGAAATCTCCGATTGAAACGCCGGAAGGGTCAACTGCGCGGACAAACAAATCGTGTCTTCCGGCACCGCCTTTTCTAACGCCGCATCAAATGTTGTCCCACTCAAAAATGTCTGCACCGCTTCTGAAGAGAGCGATTGGTACGGTCCATCGTACACGACACGTCCGTCCCGAAGAAACGTAGAGGTCGACGTGACCCGGGTGAGCTCGTTTGAACGATGCGTGACCAATACAATCCCGACTCCTTCTGCCGCAAGCTTCTGTAACAATTCCAGTAAGGCGTCGGCATCCTTTTCCGATAAGGCAGCGGTCGGTTCGTCGAGGAGCAAATACTTGGCATCGCTCTCGAGTGCCCGAGCGATGAGAAGGCGCTGTTTCACGCTGAGCGGGAAGTGACCGGCTGGACGCGTTGGATCGACCTCTAAACCGACTCGGGACAACACACGTTTCGCTCGCTGTTTCAAACGTTGCGGACGAATCCGCTTCACTTTCTGCCATGGAAGGACATTCTCATACACAGGCAAGTCCAAATAGAGCGCATCATCCACTTCTTGCGACACCGTGATGATGCCATGACGAATCGCTTCCGCTGGTGTGAGGCGGATTGATTTTCCATCAATGGACAACTCGCCGGACGTCGGTTCAGCCGTTCCGTTTAGCAGTTTGATGAGCGTACTTTTACCGGCCCCGTTCAGACCGAGAAGCCCATGAATGTCTCCCGGCTTTAAACTGAAGGATAGTTGATCGAGCACCGTGACGTCACCATACTGTTTCGTGATTCGTTCCAAGCGAATCATCAGTCGGTCTCCTTCATCCAATCCGACCATGCCGCATTCGATTCGCCCCAACCTGGCACGTACTGTCCAAGGTCATCCATCGTGACAGGCTCATCCGGTAAGACGTCACGGTCCACTAGATATGGGTCGACCGAATGAATGGAAGGCGTCTCTTCCCCGACCACTTTTTGATAAGCGTATCGGACTTGAATGCGGCCAATTTCGGCTGGATCTGTGGCAGCTGTCACTTTCCACGGACTCCCCTCTTCTTGCATGAGTTGCAAGTCTTCGTCACTCAAGTCAATCCCGTAAACGGCAATCTCGTCACGGCCTGCTTGCTTGATGGCACGGCTCGCCCCTTTGGCGAACTCATCCCACATCGCAAACACCGCATCAATTTCGCCTTCCGGGTACTTCTTCAAAATCGCCTCCATCTGGCTTTGCGTATCGAGCGCCGTGTTGTTCGTCGCCGAACCGAACTTTGCGACTTCCTGGATGCCGGGATAGCGTTTCAAGAATGCATCATAAATCGTATGTCGACGTTCCATCGGGGTGAATCCACCGACCCAAATCGTGACGATGTTCCCTTCCCCGTCCAAATCTTCCGCGAGTGCTTTTAGCGAGCGCCATGCGAGTGAATAATCGTCTTGGTCGATGACCGTCACGCCTTCATTCGTCAAATCGTTATCGAATGCGACAACTTTGATGCCTTTGTCGAGCGCCCGTTGAACAGGCTCTTTCAAGGCATCGGCACGTCCGTGGTCAATCAAGATCACATCGACTCCTTGCGTCGTCGCCGTATCGACATAACTCGCCATTTTCGACAAATCATTTTCGGCGTTATACACTTTCACGTTGCCACCGAACGCTTCGACTTGCTCGGTCACCCCTTCGATATACTGCGAAGAGAACGTCCCGATCGACATCTGCATGACGAGGGCGACTTCTAGATTTTTCGGAAGCGTCTCATTTGAGACGTTGACGGTTTTCGCTTCCGTTTTACTTGTTGTCGTAGTCGTTTTCGGTTGAGCCTGTTCGTTCGTGCATCCGGCAAGTGCCAGGATGACGGTCAACAGGAAGAAGATGATTTTTTTAGACATATGTGTTTCCTCCTACATGTTCTACAATGACCGACTCAGTCGGTTCGAGCACACCTGTCTCTGTAATTAGACCGGTAATCAGTTCGGGTGGTGTCACATCAAACGCCGGATTGAAGACGGTGATGCCGACGAGTGCCGTCGGATGTCCCCCGATATGGGTCACTTCATGCGCGTCCCGTTCTTCGATTTGAATCGTGTCATCTACCTCTAAATCGAATGTCGAATGCGGAGCAGCCACATAGAATGGGATGCCGTAATGCTTCGCCAAAATCGCAAGCTGGAGTGTTCCGATCTTGTTGGCCGTATGACCGGTACGGGTGATGCGGTCCGCCCCGACGATGATAGCATCGATTTGTTTCGTCTGGATGGTCCAGGCCGCCATGTTATCTGTAATCAGTGTGACATCGATATCTGCCCGGTCGAGCTCCCATACGGTCAGTCGTGCTCCTTGAAGCAGCGGTCGCGTTTCGGACGCGAACACCCGAAACGGGATGCCACGCTCTTTCCCGACATAGAACGGCGCGAGCGCGGTACCGTATCGTGACGTCGCGATGGCACCGGCGTTACAAATCGTCAATACGTTGCCACCAGCGGGTAACACGGTGAGCGCATGTTCCCCAATCGTGCGATACGTAGCCACGTCTTGTTCAAAGATTTCAATCGCACGCTGCTTGATTGCTTTTGCAATCTGCTCAAAGTCCTCCCCCACATTCAATCGAAGGAGTGATTCGATGACATGCTGTAGGTTGACCGCGGTCGGTCTTGTCGCAATCAACCGTTGACCGACTTGATTCAATTGGAGATGAAAATATGGATTATCTTGCAGACGTGACGCTTCTTTCGCAAGGACAAACGCTCCGAAATAAGCGATGGCCGGTGCACCGCGAACTTGAAGCGACTTGATTACCTGCTCGGCCTGTTCAAGCGTCAACACTTCGACATAGCGCTCTTCTTGCGGCAACAGCGTCTGATCTAAAATCGTCAACACTTCCGTGTCGGCATCGAAATGAATACTTTGCACACTCATACGCGCACCTCCGACAAGACTGGAATCAATTGATCGATGGATTGAATTTGATGGCGCTGTTTGATGAGACGCGTACCGAGCTCTAAGGCGTGGCGTTTCCGTTCGATGCGAAGGTCGTCTGGTAATGTCTCTAAGTCGGCGACTCCAGCCAGACCGACAGTCCGCCGAATCAATTCGCAGCCTGCGTAGCCGATGGCGTCACTCAAAATGGATGGCAACAGTTCGTCCACGAATCCTACTGTGTTGAACGGCTCTGCGGCCTGTGTAAAGCGGGTACGGAACGTTTTTTCGAACGTCTCCCAGACGGTGAGTACTTCTGTGAAGCGTTCGAATCGTTTCAACGGATGCGCATACGTTGAGAACACCAGATGAGCAATGATTTGACCAATGTCAAAGCCGAACGGACCGTAAAACGCAAATTCGGGATCGATGATTTTTGTTTCTTGACGGGTCGCAAAAATGCTTCCTGTATGTAAATCCCCGTGCAGTAGCGCTTCGTGCTTCGTCACGAACCCAACCTTCAATTTGGTCACTTCAATTTTCAAAGCGAGGTCTGACCAGAGTTGCTCCACATCCGGACGAAGGACTGGCTCGATTTGATTCGATTCTGCGTCGCGATACGGGTCGGTGAAGATCAGTTTCTCCGTGATATCGCATAGCTCTGGATTGTAATACTCTTTTTCGATTTGTTTCTTCACGAGCGGTCCGTTCGCGTAGTCAGACGTCGCAAACAACGTTTCCCCGAGGAATGTACCGACGTGACGCGCCAAATTCGGATAGCTCTCTCCTTTTAGGAAGCCCGTCCGAACGATTTCGAACGATGATAAATCTTCTAAAATCGTATAGGCGAGTTCACGGTCGCTACCGAGTACATCCGGTACGAACTGAGGAACGACCTTAGAAAATTCACGGAGTGCCAGTTGTTCAATCCACGACCGGTCAAGCGTGAGCGGCCAGCTCTCCCCCACGACTTTTGCGTACGGCAACGCCTGTTTCACGATTAATGACGTTTCTCCTTGATGAATGCGAAAGACGAGATTTAAATTGCCATCCCCAATTTCCTCACATTCTGCAATCCCCTCTTCTAGTAACCCCAATTGTCGAACGTGTTCGACGACACTCTGTTCTGTAAACGCCTCATAAGCCATGATGGTTTTCCCCTTTCTTAACTCTATGCATGAAAAAAGCCCCTTTCTCCGCGAGAAAGAGGCACACCCAAATTGGTTGTTCCTCTCATCTTTCAGACATGTGTCTGGTGGATGTAGCACCGTGCCAAATGGTCGGTTGCTGCGGCGTCTTAGGGCCAATTCCCTCTGCCAACTCGCGATAAGAGTAAATGATGTAATTGTGTTTGACGTGTTGAGACGAATATTACGGACTAGGCATGCTAGTTGTCAATCCTCTATTTTCAGTCGCCCACTTATTTTCGACACGCATATATAGAAACATTATTTTTAAACTTTTTTTCTCAAAAAAAGGAATTGACGAGTGAGCGATTCTATGTAAAAATTCAATTAAATTTCACAACTTCACAACTATTCTTATCAAGAGCAGACGGAGGGACAAGCCCGATGATGTCGCAGCAACCGACCAGAAATGGCACGGTGCTAATTCTTGCAGCTAACGCTGAGAGATAAGAGTTCATTGTTTTTTTGAATGACCTCTTGCCTTGGCATGAGGTCATTTTTTGTTTGACCTGAAAGGAGGAACTTATGGGAATCATCGCTACTTATGAAATCAAACATACCGATCACGTCGAGCGTGTAGCTGAGAAAATCGCACATGAGCTGACCGTCGGGACATGGACCGAGTTGAACCATCTCGAACAATATCAACTGCAAGCGTTCCGAGGTGAGGTCATCGCCACGTCCCAACAAGAAACGACAAGTCGCTTCTCGATTCGCTACCCGCTACATAACGTGACACCGGACTTTTCGTCCATTCTGACGACGACATTCGGAAAACTGTCGCTCGACCCAAACGTCAAACTCGTCGACCTCTTGCTTCCAGAGGAGCTCGAACCGGACTTTCCGGGTGCCGCATTCGGAGTCGAAGGGGTCCGCGACATCCTTCGAGTACACGACCGACCGCTCGCCATGAGCATCTTCAAAGGCGTCATCGGACGAGACCTTGATTTTTTGGCGACACAACTCCGGGACCAGTTCGCAGGCGGCATCGACCTCGTCAAAGACGATGAAATTCTATATGACAATCCGCTCACCCCGTCGCTCGAACGGGCACGGATCGGGGCATCGGTCATCCGGGAGCATAAAGAAACGACCGGTCGCTCCGTTCTATACGCCGTCACGTTGAGCGGACCCGTTTTCACCTTACGCGACCAGGCGAAGCGATTGATTGAGGCAGGCGCGACCGCACTCTTATTCAACGTATATACGTATGGGCTCGACGCATTGCGAGAGCTCGCCAAAGATCCTGAGATTCATGTCCCGATTTTGGCACATCCCGCTTTTGCCGGAGCGTTGACCGGATCGATTCGTCATTCCCTACTCTTCGGGAAACTGATTCGACTCGCCGGGGCGGACTTGACGCTCTTCCCTTCGCCATACGGTTCACTGTCGACACCGAAAGACGAAACACAACAGATTCAAACGTACGCGACGGAACCCCATTGGACGAAACCGATTCTGGCGGTCCCCTCTGCCGGGATTCACCCAGGACTCGTCCCGGATTTGATTCGTGACTTCGGAACGGATGTCGTCATCAATGCCGGCGGCGGGATTCACGGACACCCAGACGGTGCGGCTACCGGAGCGAGGGCGTTCCGCCAAGCGATCGATCAGGCAATCGGTAAGACGAGCGAGACTGATGCCTTATCGACTGCATTAGATGCGTGGGGTGCGCGATGAGTACGCACGTCATCTGTGATTTCGACGGAACCATCACGGAAGAAGATAACATCATCGCATTGATGCGACGGTTCGCCCCACCTGAATGGGTCGAACTCAAAGATGGTGTGTTGAACCAAACGCTCTCCATTCGCGAAGGTGTCGGTCATATGTTCAGCTTGCTCCCGAGTGAACAGGAATTGAAGTACCGTGAATTTCTTCAGTCGACCATAACGTTTCGACCAGGGTTTATCGAGTTTTTACAGGAGACACAGTCATGCGGCTTTCGATTTGATGTCGTCAGTGGGGGCATGGACTTTTTCGTCCATCCGATTTTAGAAGGTTACGTCGCACCGGAACACATCTTCTGCAATCATGTTGATTTCTCTGGAGAGACGGCACGCGTCACATGGCCTCATTCATGCGATGCCCATTGTTCGAACGATTGCGGATGTTGCAAACCGACGATTGCCCGACAGATTGTCTCACCTACCGACACGTTGATTGTCATCGGGGACTCCGTCACCGATTTTGAAATCGCCAAACGTGCCGACGTCGTGTATGCGCGCGGTCAACTGATTTCGCTATGCGAGGCGGAAGGACTCCACTATGTTCCGTTCGAGACATTCTATGACATTTCAGCTCACATGAAAGGAGTGAACGTATGACCGTAAAAGAACGATGGGTAGAACTTGCTGACATTAAAGACGAGCTTGCCGCACGAGATTGGTTTCCTGGGACGAGTGGCAACTTGGCGATCCGCGTATCGGACGACCCGTTGACGTTCCTCGTGACAGCAAGTGGTCGTGATAAACGAAAGCGTACGGATGAAGACTTCGTTCTCGTCGATGCGACCGGTCAATTGATTGGAGAGCAAACAGGCAAACCGTCCGCGGAGACGTTGCTACACGTCGAAATCTTTAACAAGACGAACGCAACCTGTTCCCTTCACGTGCACACGGTTGACAATAACGTCATCTCAGAGCTTTACGCGGCGAACGGACATGTCACGTTCGCGGGTCAAGAAATCATCAAGGCACTCGGCTATTGGGAGGAAACGGCAAGCGTCCAAATCCCGATCATCGAAAACCATGCGGATATTCCGACGCTCGCCCGTGCATTTGCCCCACATGTCACAAGCGATGCAGGTGCCGTCCTCATTCGGAACCACGGAATCACCGTTTGGGGCGAGACGCCAGCTGCGGCAAAACGTTATTTAGAAGCATATGAATTTTTGTTCAGCTATTCATTAAAATTACGCGCCTTAGGCGTCCATTCATAAGGAGGAATTCAACATGGCAACGATTTATTTCCAACAAACAGAAGAACGCGTCAGCGACCAACAAGAGGTACGTGCCTTTTTAGAATCACGAGACATCCTTTACGAAGCATGGGACATCGCAAAGTTACCGGCTTCTCTTCAGGAAAATTACCAACTGACAGACGAAGACAAAGAAACTATCTTGGCGACGTTCCGTGACGAGATTCAAGATGTATCAGCACGACGTGGCTACAAGACGGCTGACGTCATCTCGCTATCCGATGCGACACCGAATTTAGATGAACTGCTCGTCAACTTCCAAAAAGAGCATCATCATACAGATGACGAGGTTCGTTTCATCGTCAGTGGTCACGGCATCTTTGCGATTGACGATGCAGAACGCGGATACTTCAATATCGAACTCAATCCAGGTGATCTCATCTCCGTGCCGGTCAACACACGTCATTACTTCACATTACAAGAAGACCGTCAAGTCGTCGCCGTTCGTATTTTCGTGACGACTGAGGGCTGGGTGCCGATTTACGAAAAAGAAAATGTGCAGGCATAAGAAAAGGTCTCTCGCTTAAAAACGAGAGACCATTTTTTAATGTTTAACCGCCGTCGGTTTCGATGAGAACCAGCCCCATGTCGCAATCCCGACCATGACTGACCAGAAGAAAATCGTCCAAGCTGTCGAGTGGACGAACCCGTCTGGGAGTCCCATGAATGCGAACGGTGTCCCGGCAATCAATTCTTTGAATCCTGGGTGTTCAAGTACGAGCACCGTCAATTTGACCCCGACCCAACCGACGATGATGAAAGCAGCCGTTTCAAGAGATGGGCGTTGATGGAGCAACTTCACGAAAATACGAGCCGCAAATCGCATCAAGACGACCCCGATGAGGCCACCCGTCAAGACAACGAAGAACTGACCCGAGTCAATCCCACCAATCTCACCGAGACCGAGTGGTGGCAAGCTGACCGCAAGCGCGACCGCTGCTAAGATTGAGTCGACCGCAAAGGCGATGTCCGCAAACTCAACTTTCGCAACAGTGAGCCAAAACTCTTTCTTCGATACCGGTTTTTCTGTGACAGCCGTTTCTTCCTTGGCTTCAGCCGCCAACTCCTGTTTCGGCTCCATCTTTCTCGCCTTATAGGTCATATACAGGTGTCGCGCACTCATCCCGATTAAGTAGAGCGCACCGAGTGCCTGTACTTGCCATACGTTGATCAAGAACGAGATTAAGAACAATGCGATAAATCGGAATACGAACGCTCCTAAGAGTCCGTAGAACAATGCCTTCTTCTGCTCTGTGCGCGGCAAGTGCTTGACCATGACGGCCAAGACGAGCGCGTTGTCTGCAGATAACAAGCCTTCCAAACCGACGAGTACGACGACGATCCAGGCATACTGCAGGACTAACTGCCAATCCATAAAAACATCTCCTTTTTTCTTTCAATTCCTTCATATTTAATAGTGATCTATTTTTTAAGTTCACAGGACCATTTTATTCCCGTTCACAAAGTAAATCAATCCTCTTTCTTCAATATCTGAAAGATTTTTTTGCGATTGCATATTGAAAACATGTTATGAGAGCAAAATCATACCCGTTCAGCCATCATTTCGTGATAAAATCCTAACAAGAACGAGTGGTGCTTTAAACCGCTCGAAAAAAGGAGAATCCGATTATGTCTACAAGCCATGTCGCTTTACCTACTAAAGCAGAACGACATAAATTGTTCGGGTCGGTCCCACCGATTAAAGGAACAAAGCCGACCGAGAAAGAACAAATGGTCGATTTACAAAATACACCGAAAAACTTCTTATTTGCCCTCGACAGTGTCGGCATCTCAAACGTGAAGCATCCTGTGAACATCGAGACGCCAGATGGGATTCAGTCAACGGTCGCTACATTCGAATTGACGACATCGCTCGTACAAGACCGTAAAGGGATCAACATGTCTCGTTTGACAGAGCAGCTAGACGCGTACCATCAACAAGGATGGACAGTATCGAACCGCTCGTTAATCGAATTCGCACAGGAGCTTGCCGAGCGGATGGAACAAACGGAAGGTCAATTGACAATCCGTTACCCGTGGTTCTTCACGCGTAAAGCACCTGCGACAGGTCTTAGCGGTTTGATGAACGCCGATGTCATGCACCGTGTGACGTACAACCTTGAAACGGGCGTCGCAAACGTGACAGTCGGTCTCGTCATCAACGTCACGACGCTTTGCCCATGTTCAAAAGAAATCAGTGAATACAGTGCCCATAACCAACGTGGATACATCACGA
Source organism: Exiguobacterium sp. s75 (assembly GCF_018617145.1). GTDB lineage: Bacteria > Bacillota > Bacilli > Exiguobacteriales > Exiguobacteriaceae > Exiguobacterium > Exiguobacterium profundum. The sequence continues at coordinate 131,331 of NZ_JACSJQ010000003.1, read as the reverse complement.
TCGAAGCAGGTCTTGATGAAACGTCAATGGACGGATTCGACTGGCGTGCCGCCCTTCTCGATGCAGCGGAGTCGAACGCCTCAGCACCACTCCACCCGGTCCTCAAGCGTCCGGATGAGAAACGTGCGACTGAAATCGCATACGAAAATCCACGTTTCGTCGAGGACATGGTCCGCTTGATTGCGGCTGACTTGTACGAGATGAAACAAGTCGTGAACTTCTTCGTCGAATGCCGTAACGAAGAGTCGATTCACCAACACGATGCCATCGCATCGATCACATTCGATAAGCGTCAAGACGCATAAAAAATGCGGAACCTCTGTTAAAGAAGGTTCCGCATTTTTTATAGACTTGTCACGAGTTCAATCGTCAATAGGATGATGATGAGCATCACCCACACTGCCCAGACGAGTCGCCACTTCTCCCAGTCAAATCGCTTCATCACCGCATAGACCGTGAGGTAGAGCGCGATAAGAAGGGGTACAACGACCCAAGGATTCTCTAGCATCACGCCTCGATGTCGCCGTCCCAAGCGAGCATTCCGCCGTCGACATTGACGACTTTGTAGCCTTGCGACTCTAAGTAATCACACGCCGTCTGACTCCGTCCACCTGAACGACAGATGACGTGATAGACATTGTCTTGTGCCAACTTTTCTGTCACTTGTGGGAATTCCGATAATGGATAGAGTGGTACGTTCGGGATATGCCCTGCCTCATATTCATCTTGTTCGCGCACATCGATGATATGGAGAGACTCCCCGTTCTCTAATTTTTCTCTTAATTCTGTCGCATGAATACTTTGCATACATAGTTCCCCTTTCAATCATGGATTTCTCTTTTAGTTTACCTCAGCTTATGCTCCGACAAACTCCAGTTGATGGTCGTCTCAGCATCACAATAGAACCCTTCGAGCTCGCATCGTTCGACGACCTGTTCGATCAACGCGCGATTGCCACAAAACAACGTGAAATGGCTATCCCAAGGTGGGACGATGAGCCATTCGTGTTGATAACCGAAAAACGTCCGATGTTGCATGCCCCACGTATCAGCGGCTAGCGTCTCACTGAGATGGATGAGATGCCGTTCCGTACAGAATTCGTCTCCGGTCCAGATCCAGCCTTCTCCCATTTCCAAAAGTACACGCAACACTTGATTCTTTTGTAGATCCGATAGTTCCCCTTCACCTGGTGGGAGCACATTCTCACGTTCGCAATATTCGATGATTCGATTCGCCCCTGCTCGATCTTCGGCATGTGGTTTTAGCGCCCTAATCATCGTTCGGAGCGCATGGTCGATACTGCTCACGTCACGAAAACCTAGTCTTCGCCTCATCTCTTCCCATGTAACGGCCCGAAATTGCTGTTCGACCTCGTTTTTGTCCAGAGCGGCATAACATTCCACCGCGGCGGAGTGATCTATTGGAGCAAGGAATGGATGAAACGCGATGAAGACCGTTTCAAATACGCCTTCATAATACGTCTTAATTGGGTAGTCATCCCCACCGCCAAACATGGCGTAACGATGTCCTTCAGGTAACAAAACGCTCTCATCTAGTTCGTCCATTTCAACACTCCTTTCTTGAATAGTTTATAACGGACCATCAAAAAAAGCACCCTTCTCTAAGAAGGATGCTCCGGACTTACGCTTCGTTGCGCTCGTCGATTGCTTGTGCTGCTGTGATGAGCGTCAATTTGTAGACGTCCTCTTCGTTACAACCGCGTGATAAGTCGTTCACTGGTTTGTTGAGACCTTGAAGGATTGGACCGATCGCTTCGAATCCACCGAAACGTTGAACCATCTTGTAGCCAATGTTCCCTGCTTCAAGACTTGGGAAGACGAATACGTTCGCCTTACCAGCAACGTCAGAACCCGGTGCTTTCTTCGCCGCTACACTAGGGACGAATGCCGCATCGAATTGAAGTTCTCCGTCGATTGGAAGGTTCGGTGATTTTTCTTTCGCAAGGCGTGTCGCTTCCACAACCTTCTCTGTTTCAGGTGACTTCGCAGAACCTTTCGTCGAGAAGCTAAGAAGTGCGACTTGTGGGTCGATGCCGAACGTCTTCGCTGTCGCTGCCGACAAGAACGCGTTCTCTGCTAAGTCCGCTGCGTCTGGTGCAATGTTGATTGCACAGTCCGAGAAAACATATTGCTCGTCGTCACGTACCATGATGAACACACCTGACGTCTTTTTGATGCCTGGTTGCATTTTGATGATTTGTAGTGCCGGACGTACCGTATCAGCCGTCGCGTGCATCGCGCCTGAGACAAGACCTTCTGCTTTGCCTGTGTGAACGAGCATTGTTCCGAAGTAGTTCACGTCTGACGTAAGGAGTTCGCGCGCTTGTTCAGCCGTTGCTTTTCCTTTACGACGCTCGACGAATGATTCGACGAGAACGTCGATGTCTTCGTATGTCGCTGGGTCATATTGTGTCAAACCTGAGATGTCGAAACCGTGTTTCGCCGCAACCGCTTCGAGATCTGCTTTCGCACCGACGACGATCGGTTCTACCATACCGTCTGCTTTCAATCGAACAGCGGCTCCAAGAACACGATCATCGATACCTTCCGGGAAGACGATGGTCGGACGAACCGGGCTAACTTTTTGCTTCAACGTTTCAAATAATTTCATAACGAATGAACCCCTTTTCTCAATTTACAGCATGACTGCTAATGGTTTTGCCGTTGACTTGTGTCTTTACGCGATTTCAATTATACACAGTACCCTTTTCAAAATAAACTATTCTGCCCATTTCGCCATAAATCGCTTAGAATCAATCATTATATGAATAGAACAGTTTCGACAAATCGACTGATACAGCCATTTTTGTAGCCGTTTTCATGTTTCTGTCCTCTGTTCTTTACCCGTCATGAATCGTGATAACCCTCACAGTGCCTCAAAGTTGCCAGTCAGTGAAGCGTGTATGGTAAAATAGACGGCGAAGCCAAGTCCCGAAAGGAGATTTTTTTATGTCAGAACGTCCAGTACCTACAACAGATACACAACATGCCGCCGCCACATTAGACGGATGGTATACACTTCATGATTTCCGCACGATTGATTGGGCTCGTTTGAAACTCGTCGATGCTGAAAAGCGTGAACAGATGATTGAGGAGTTCACTGCGTTCCTCGCCTCACTTGAAGAAGTGGAAGCAAAAGGTGAAGGAAGCCACGCCTTCTACTCGATTCTCGGCCAGAAGGCGGACCTCGTCTTGATGGTTCTTCGTCCAACATTCAACGAACTTGAAGACGTCGAGCGCGCATTCCGCAAAACAGCGCTATACGACTATATGATTCCGTCGTATTCATACGTGTCGGTCATCGAGCTCGGGATGTATCGCGGATCTGGAGACGGGGACCCGTATCAAAACCCTCATATCCGTTCACGCCTCTATCCGACACTTCCAAAGGCCGCACACATCTGTTTCTATCCGATGAGCAAGGCTCGTCGCGACGGTGACAACTGGTACATGTTGTCGATGGATGAACGTAAGGACCTCATGTATCGCCACAGCATGATCGGCCGTAGTTACGCTGGTAAGATTCAGCAGTTCATCGGTGGGTCGACTGGATTCGACGCATGGGAATGGGGCGTCACGCTCTTCGCTGAAGATTCACTTCAGTTCAAGAAAATCGTTTACGAGATGCGTTTTGATGAAGTGAGTGCGAAATACGGTGAGTTCGGCGACTTCTACGTTGGGAACATCTTACCGAAAGAAAATTTGAGCACATTCTTTAGCGTGTAAAAGGTTTACGCGTATAACACCTCGGGAATTAAGGATAATGTAAGCAAGTAATCTTAATTAACGAGGTGAACAACGATGCGCGTGTTTAAAGAAACCGATCGCGACACTGCGGAACGTTTAGATTCGTTCATCGAACGAATGGCACCGACAGCAGAATTAGTCCAACATCGATTTGAAGAGCAACTCAAACATACACAGCAAAAGGGTCAGGCGAGCGCCTGACCCTTATTTTGTCGTAGTGACGTGAAGTGCGTCGCCTAAGAAAGTAGCCAATTCAAGCATTCCGTAGCGTCCCGCTTTCGCTTCAGCATCGGAATTGTAGTTCGTGTTCGTATTGACGTCATAGGCGTAGACATTGCCGTCTCGGTCTCGAATGATCTCAATCCCCGCAATATCGATCGCATTCGCTTTCAAGAACTGTTCGAGCTTTTGAATGATCGGGTCATCGAATCCTTCGACGATTTCAAACTTCGCCGGTGGCGTCTCCCCGACCGGACAGAACTGGTCTTCAATCGAGCAGGCATCTGCCGGACAGAGCTCGAATCCTTCCGACGTGTCGACACGGACCGCATAAAAGAACTTCCCACCGATGAATTCGCAGCGGGTAATATACGGTTCTGGGGATTCGATATACTGTTGAATGAGCGTGATGCCGTCAACCGAGTCCTCGAACGAGGGACCATATACATATTCTTTGAGTCCTTCGATCGTATGGAATAATTGGACCCCGAGTCCTTTCCCTGCACGGTTATGTTTCGTGATGAACGGTGTCAAACCTAACCGCTCAGCCGCTTCGATGATTTGCGCCTTACCGACTGCCGCAATCGTCTTCGGCACGCGAATCCCTTCACGTCGAAGCGCCGTGTATTGATTGACTTTACTCATTTCGAGGCGGATGGCACGTGTGCCGTTGAACACGGTCCGGTCGTTTGCCTCTAACCAAGCGAGGACGCCTTCCGTCAATTCTGGTGCGTACCGATGCCCACGTGTGTGCGAGGAGGCACTCATCCGATTATAAAAGACACCTTCCGGGGGCATTGCTTCGAGATCAATCGTCCCTTGGTCCAAGTGCCACAATTCATACGGCAAGTTCAATTCTTCTAAACGGTAGACAAGGTGGTTCGTCCATTCTTCGTTTTCATGAATGACGTGAATTTTAGACATCATCATTCCTCCTTCTATGGTGTGTTTACTCTACCACATTCATAACCGATAATTCCAATGTGTACAGTTCTCCTAATCCTCAATTCTGAAATATCAGACGATTTCATGGTATAATGAACTTAAGAGTATTGTTTCAGAAAGGAAGTGTTGTGTTTGCCCGTACCTGTTATAAGTACTGATGTACTCATTTTACTCTTCGGTCTACTTCTCGTAGCCGGTGTCATGGCGACACGAATCTCGACTCGATTCGGCTTGCCCGCCTTGATTTTATTTATGGGAATCGGCATGATCATGGGAAGTGACATTACTGGTCTCATCTTCTTTGACGACTCGAATTTAGCGCAGCTGATCGGAGTCGCTGCCTTGATTGTCATTTTGTTTGAAGGGGGTCTTCAAACGAAATGGTCATCAATCCGGAGCGTCCTCGCCCCTTCTGCCTCGCTGGCGACGCTTGGGGTATTGATTACTACAACAGTAGTCGCCGTGGCCGTTCGTTTCGTATTTGGTTTCGATTGGATTGAATCTTTCTTGTTCGGTGCGATTATCGGTTCGACCGATGCAGCGGCCGTCTTTGCCGCATTTAAAGGAAAGAACATCTCACCGAAAGTCGGTGCGACTCTCGAAGCCGAGTCCGGCACGAACGACCCGATGGCGATGTTTTTGACGATTCTCGCCCTCGACTTTATGATGAAGCCGGATACGACCATTTGGGATGGGGTATGGATGTTCGTCCTTCAAATCGTCGTCGGGGCATTGATCGGCTTCATCCTTGGACAACTGTCTCGTCTCATGTTGAATTATTTGAGACTTGATTCGAGCGGATTACATGCCGTCCTTATGATTTCCATGGCGTTCCTCACTTATGGTGTCACAGCTTACTTATTGGGAAGCGGATTACTCGCCGTCTATATCGCCGCCATGATTGTCGGAAATGCGGACACGGCGCATGAAGTGACAATCGTCCAATTCTCAGAAGCACTTGCGTGGATCATGCAAATCATCATGTTCGTCATCCTTGGATTGCTTGTCTTCCCTCGTCAACTCATCGAACCGGACTTGATTTGGAAAGGACTACTCATCTCATTCGTCCTCATGTTCCTGGCACGTCCGATCGCCGTCTATTTATCGACACTAGGCATGGCATTTACGAGAAAAGAAAAGTTGTTCATCTCATGGGCTGGTCTAAAAGGCGCCGTACCGATTGTCCTTGCGACATTCCCGCTTATTGCCGGTACCGAAAATAGCCAACTGTTATTCAATGCCGTCTTTTTCGTCGTCGTGACGAGCGCCCTGATCCAAGGGACGACGTTGACGCCACTTGCCGAGAAGTTAGGGTTGCTCGGTCCGGATAAGATCCGTTCCCCATACACAATCGCCCTCGTCTCAAGCAAACAGTCTCAACATAAGCTCGTACCTTATGTGGTCACATCAAGCTCCTCTATGATTGGAAAGACATTGGCGGACATCACGCTCCCACCAAACACTGTCGTGAACGCCATCGTCCGAAACGAGTACTTGATTCCACCGAACGGTCAGACAGTCATCGAAGAAGGTGACCTCTTATACGTGCTTGCCTCGATGTATCGTCATGATCAACTCGACCAAACATTTGGTGAAGATGGGCTAGACCGAGTGGAATTATGAGTAAACGAATAACCGGCGCCTCATTTGAAGCGCCGGTTTTCTTATACGTGCAAGTGTTTTGTTGATTGAATCAACGTCTCAACATCTTCTGTCCGTCCTTCATGAAGTGCCTCGACGATGAAGCTCCCGACGACGACACCGTCACACGCCTGTCCTAACGTCTGCACTTGCTCCGGACGATGGACTCCGAATCCTGCTAAGACGGGAACACGTGACTGCTCTGTCAATCGCGTTAAGTAGGCGAGTAACTCGTCCGGGAATACATCCGCTTTCCCGGTCGTTCCTTTGAGCGTGACCGCATACACGAATCCTTCCGCTTTCTCTAAGATGGATGCCGTACGCGCTTCGCTACTCGTCAACGTGACGAGCGGAATGACGGCGACGTCATGCCGATTAATATCTGCGAATAACTGGAGACTCTCCTCAAACGGAAGGTCAGGAATAATGACCCCGCTCACCCCACATTCGTTCGCCCGATCAAAGAACGGTTGGACCCCGAACCGAAACACTGGATTCAAGTAGGTCATCAAGACGATTGGAACGTTAAATTGATTATTTCCTTCTATTAAATGGTTCAATATCATTTCAAGCGTCACACCTGCTTCAAGCGCGCGCATTCCTGCCGCCTCAATGATTGGGCCATCCGCTACCGGATCAGAGAAGGGGATCCCGAGTTCAATCGCCGTCGCACCCATCCGCTCTAGTTCGACGATGGTCGGGATGAGCCGTTCTATCCCGCCGTCACCGGCCATGATATACGGAACGAACGCCGCTCCTTCTCGCTGTCGAATCGCTGTCTCTAGTTTCATCGTGTCGCCACCTTCTCTCGGATTGTATGGACGTCTTTGTCTCCGCGCCCTGATAAACAAATCACCAGTGTATCGTTTTCTCCCATCGTCTTCGCGAGCGTCTCTGCGTAAGCAAGGGCGTGTGAAGACTCTAAGGCAGGAATGATTCCTTCTTGTCGGCTGAGTGCGAGACACGCGTCGAGTGCCTCGTCATCCGTGACGGCTGCATAGCGCACCCGCTCAATGTCTTTCAAGAAACTGTGCTCTGGTCCTACCCCTGGATAATCGAGTCCAGCTGAAATGGAATGGGCTTCCTCGATTTGACCCGCTGCGTCTTGCAGAACATACATGAGCGACCCATGTAAGACACCGACTTCCCCTTTTGTGAGGGTCGCTGCGTGTTTATCCGTATCGATGCCACTTCCAGCCGCCTCGACACCGTAGAGCGCGACCGACTCATCGTTTAAAAACGGATAGAACATCCCCATGGCGTTGCTCCCTCCGCCGACACAAGCGACGACGGCATCCGGAAGGCGTCCCGTCTGTTCGAGGATTTGACGACGTGTCTCTGTTCCGATCACGCTTTGGAAATCACGTACCATCTGCGGAAATGGATGCGGTCCGAGAACGGAACCCATCACATAGTGCGTATCGTCGACATGTTTGACCCAGTAACGGAGCGCTTCATTGACGGCATCCTTTAAGGTGCGACTTCCTGATTTGACAGGGACGACTTTCGCCCCAAGAAGTTCCATCCGAAACACGTTCAACGCTTGTCGCTCGACGTCGACCTCACCCATGAAGATGGTACATTCTAAATCGAGTAGTGCGCATACTGTTGCCGTCGCGACACCGTGTTGTCCCGCGCCTGTCTCGGCAACGATTTTCTGTTTCCCCATCCGTTTCGCCAGGAGCGCCTGCCCGATCGTATTGTTGATCTTATGGGCACCGGTATGGTTCAAGTCTTCACGTTTCAAATAGACGTTCGTCCCGAGGCGACGACTTAGGTTCGACGCATAATAAAGTGGTGTCTCACGTCCCACGTATTCACGTAATAAGGAAGAGAATCGTTCTTGAAACTCAGGATCTTGCTTCGCCTCTTCATAAGCGACCTCTAATTCTTCGACCGCCTGCATGAGCGTCTCTGGAATGTACTTCCCACCATATTGTCCAAACTTCCCGTTCACTGGTTGTGCATACATCATAGTTCCTCCTTGGCGCGTTGAATGAACGCACAAATTTTTTCGATATCTTTCACACCGTCCGTCTCGACACCGCTCGAGACGTCGACGCCGTCTGGTTGGATGAGTTGAATCGCTTGTCTCACATTCTCCGGGGATAGCCCGCCCGCTAGCCAAAACGGACGCTGCGGCCGGTCGATTGCGCCCCAGTCTAACACCTGTCCACTTCCCGGATTCGGATGATCCATCAATCGTACATCTGCCGTTTCCTCGGTCGACGCATCGATGATGGGCAATCCGAAGATACGGAGTTGTTCCATTGACTGCGTCCGATGGTGAATTTGTAAATCCGTCAGTCCTACATTCAACGTTTCCTCAATCTCTTCCATTGAAGGACTTAAAAACACACCAACGATTCGAACCGATTCCGGGATGTGTGCGGCCAGTGTCTTCGCAGTCGCCACGTCGATTTGACGGGAACTCGGGGCGAAGACAAACCCGATGGCATCCGCTCCCGCCTCGACCGCCGCCTCAACAGCTTCCTTTGTTTTTAGTCCACAGATTTTAACGAACATGTTTTCAACTCCTCGAGTAATCGGGTCGGGTCCTCTTCACGCATGAGTGCTTCCCCGACGAGAATGGCGCTTGCTCCAGCTTCTTGTAAACGCGCAGCCGCCTCGACCGAACTGACCCCGCTCTCGCTGACGAATGTGACCTCAGGATAGCGTTTCATCAAATCAATCGATGTTTCGAGGGATACCTCGAACGTTTTTAAGTCTCTGTTATTGATGCCGATCAACACGTCATCAAGTTCGAGGGCGATGCGCAACTCCGCCTCATCATGTACTTCCACTAAGACGTCGAGACCGATGGAGCGCGCATATCGCGTCAACTCCTGAAGACGTGTCGGATGGAGTGCCGCCACGATAAGAAGTGCCACACTCGCTCCGTAATGCTTCGCATAGTCCAGTTGTCGTTCATCGATGATGAAATCTTTGCAGAGCACCGGGATGGTGACGACATCGGCGACTTTTCGCAAGTCGTCAAACGAACCGTTGAAGTATGTCGTGTCTGTCAAAACGGAAATCATCGTCGCACCGGCTTGTTCGTATTGACGCGCCCGTTTGGCGACGTCGACCGTTTCCCGAATCATTCCTTTCGAGGGGGACGACCGTTTGATCTCTGAAATGATATGGAATCCCTCGCTCATCACATGTAGTAGAGAGATTGGTTTCGTCACGGGGACATCGATGGGCTGCATGCCGCTAACCTCTTCCATTTTCGTTCCGATGATTTTTGTTAAATAACTCATGCTTCGACCTCCGTCCGTTGTAAGTTTTGTAATACCCGTAAGGCGTGTCCTTCATCGATACTACGTTTTGCCTCTTTTACTCCTGCACGAAGTGTCGCGGTTGTGCCATACGTGCAAAGGGCAAGTGCTGCGTTCAATAAGACGACGTCGCGTGCCGGCCCCGTCTCTCCGTTCAATACGGCGACGAGGGTTGCGGCGTTCTCTTCTGATGTTCCTCCACGAAGCGCTTCGAGGGGCGCCCGCATCAAGCCGACATCTCGTGGGTCGACCGCATAACGCGCCGTCTGTTCCTCATCAAAGAAGTACACGTCGTTCACACCGGCGAGGCTCGCTTCATCGAGTCCACCTGCTCCATGGACGACCATACCTCGCTCCACGCCGAGATGACGCATCGCGGTCGCCATCTTCTCGAGTAACGATGGATGATAGACACCGACAAGTTGTCGTTTCGGGCGAAGCGGGTTCGTTAACGGTCCGATTTGGTTGAAGATGGTCGCCGTCGCGAGTCGTTTCCGGACCGGCATGACGTGCTTCATGATCGGATGGACATGCTGGGCGAAGAGGAAACTCAAGTTCGTCCGTTTCAAGTCAGCATGTACTTCCGCTGCCGTCTTCACGATCGGAACGTTCAGTGCCTCTAAGACGTCCGCGCTCCCGGATCGACTCGAGACGCTTCGATTTCCGTGCTTGGCGACTGGAATGCCAAGACCCGCCAATACAAAGGCGACGGTCGAACTGATGTTGAACGTATGCGCCCCGTCGCCGCCGGTACCACAAACATCGAGTACGGGTAAATCGCTTTGAGGGAACTGTGCCACTTCACGGATGTATGCCGCGAGACCTGCCATCTCTTCTGCTGTCTCACCACGCTCTTTCATCGCCAGCAGTACTCGTTCGATTTGCGCTTCATCCGCTTGGAACATCTCGCTTGCCGCCACTTTCATATCTGCTGTTGATAATGCGTTTGTCTCCAATTGTTGAATCATCGTCTGTTCCCCCTCTAAAAATGTGTATAAAAAAACTCCATACGACAGTCGTCGTATGGAGGACGGTTCAATACCGCGGTGCCACCTCTCGTTGATTCCAAAGAATCCACTCTCCGATGCAATCACATCGTATCCCGATAACGGGGGAAACCGTCACGACCTACTCTCTTCAGCCATGCTCTCATGAGCCCATTCACGCGGACGCCTCGGTCAGGATCTCACCATCCCTGACTCTCTGGACGAAACGTCTTCTCGCTCTACTCTTCTCAATCCTCGATTTATATTATTGAAACGAAAAAGGGGTCACCCGTCTCCTCATAGCCTGCGCTATAAGAAGGACGAGTAACCCCGTGGTGCCACCTTCGTTGGTTCCAAAGAACCCACTTCACGGACAATCATCCGCTTCCCCGTGATAACGGTGGGTAACCCGCTAAAGCCTACTCAAAGTTCGGTTTAGAGCTCAGAAGTCCATTCGCGACGTCCCATATACTGATTCGCACCAACCATCAGCTCTCTGTCATACAGGATTCGTCGTTACTTCTCTTCGTCGACGCCTTTATTCGTTTCAGTTAAGTTAATTCGTACTATACAGGGCAGATGAATCCATGTCAAATAAAAAAATTATAAAAACTTTGCCTCTATATGTGCATCCAAAAATGAGAAACCTTCATCGATTTTTCGAATTGACATTGTTTTTTTTCGTCTGCTATAGTCGTCCACAACAACATTTCACTCAGCTAAAGGAGAATCGATTTTGGAAACAAATAAACTAAAGCGCGAGCTGTCCACCCGGCAACTTACGATGATTTCCCTCGGGAGCGCCATCGGAACCGGGCTGTTCCTCGGAAGCGGTCTCGCGATTCAAACCGCTGGCCCGAGCGTGCTCGTCAGCTATGCCATCGGGGCGTTCATCGTCCTCTTACTCATGGGTGCTCTCGCCGAAATGACGGTCGCCCATCCAACATCCGGATCATTCGGAACGATTGCCGAGCGATACGTTCATCCACTCGCCGGTTTTCTCGTCCGTTACTCTTACTGGGTCGCGAACGTACTGGCTGTAGGAGTTGAAGTCAGTGCCATCGCCATCTACATGCGCTACTGGTTCCCAGATGTGAACGGGTTCGTTTGGGTCGCCCTCTTCGGTGGACTACTCATTTACGTCAACGCCCGTCACGTTCACACGTTCGGAACGACCGAATACTGGTTATCCTTCATCAAAGTAACTGCCATCATCTTATTCATCGTCCTCGGTGCCGCCACATTGTTCGGCGAACCAGAATCACCGATTGAGTCAATCACGACAGGAAACGAAGGCTTCTTCGCGTTCGGTTTTTACGGAATGTGGGTGACGATTTTCATCTCCCTCTTCAGTTTCCTTGGAACCGAACTTGTCGCTGTGACAGCGGGAGAAGCGAAAGACCCGGACCAGGCTGTACCACGCGCTTTACGCGCGACCGTGTTCCGCTTGACGTTCTTCTATGTCGTCACGCTCGCGATCATGCTCATGCTGATCCCATGGCAGCAAGCCGGGATCGACCAAAGTCCGTTCGTGCTCGTCATGGAACAGTTTGATGTCCCGTTCGCGGCAGGCATCCTCAACTTTGTGATTTTGATCGCCGCCTTGTCTGCGATGAACGCGCAGCTTTACGCGTCGACACGTATGATGTACTCGCTTGCGGAAGCCGGCGATGCACCGAAAGCGTTCAAAAAAATCAGCAAAAATGGGATCCCGATGTTCGCGCTACTCGTTTCAACGGGCGGGATCGTCCTCGCCGCTTTGCTACAAGTATTCATGGAGTCATCGTATCCATTCTTGATGGGAATTTCGATGTTCGGAGCTATTTTCACTTGGTTCATGGTCTTCGTCTCCCACTTGTTCTTCCGTAAAAAATGGACCGGACGAAAACTCCCTGTCCGCATGATGGGGTATCCATTCCTCCCATTGCTCGGGGCGGTCTTACTGCTCAGCCTGATGATCACGACATGGTTCACGGATTTCAACATCTTGTTGAAGTTTGGCGTACCTTGGTTGATTGGGTTGACGATTATCTATTACGTGCGTGAACAAATGCGTAAAAACCAAAATCGTTCAAGCGACATCGAGCAAGCCAACTAACGAGTATCCCTTCGCAATCGCGGAGGGATTTTTTACGCACAAAAACTCCTTTCGCAATCGAAAGGAGTTTTCTGGTTGATGCATCAGAAGAACTGACGCGGGTTGACCGTGCTACCTGCGCTCGTTGCCGAGTATGAGTAGCCGCCTTTATGAATCTCAAAGTGCAAGTGCGGACCTGAAGAGTTCCCTGTGTTTCCAAGTGTCCCGATGTTCGACCCTTGCGTCACACGCTGTCCAGAGCTGACAGATACCGAGTTCATATGCGCATAGACCGTGGTCCAAACTTGACCGTTGATCACGTGTGCGATCATGACGTGGTTCCCGTATGCGCCACCCCAACCTGCACGAATGACCGTACCTGTCGCAGATGCGCGAATCGGTGTCCCTGTTGGACCAGCGATGTCTACACCGTTATGGAACGTGTAACCAAACGCACCGCTCGCCGGACCCCATCCTTGTGAGTAGCGTCCTGAAGCCGGTTGAATGAACATCGAACTAGACGGAGCTGGCGTCGATGTCGTCGGCGCCGGTTTTGGCTCTGGTTTCGGAGCTGGCGTTGGAGCCGGTGCCGGTTTTGGAGCTGGCGTTGATGCCGCCGTGTTGTTTGAAGACGACGAAGACGGGGTATTCGATTTATTGTCTTGCTTTTGTTGAGCAGCTTGACGAGCTGCTTCCGCTTCTCGTTCTGCCTCTGCCTGACGGGCAGCCTCAGCTTGACGTGCAGCTTCTGCTTGGCGGGCTTCTTCCGCCTTACGTGCCGCCTCTTGACGAGCTGCTTCTTCCGCACGACGACGGGCTTCCTCTTCTTCCCGACGCTGCGCTTCGATTTCAGCCGCGATTGCCTGTTCTTGAGCGACTAATGTTGCTTCAATCTCTTGAAGGTCAAAGATTTGCGATTCGAACTTGATGTTCTTCTCTTCAAGCTCTTTGATGCGTTTTTCACGTTGCTTCATTTTCTTCTCAAGCTCGGCTTGACGCACTTCGAGTGCTTTTTGTTGTTCAAGAAGTGAAGCACGCTCTGCTTTCAAGTCAGCCTGCGCTTCTTTCAACGAACGCTGTGTCGCTTCATAGTCATCGAACAACTCTTGGTCACTACGCTGAATCGTTCCAGCTGTGATCATACGTGTCACGAGATCAGAGAGATTTTTTGAACCGAAGATGAACTCAGCCCAGTTGATTGAACCGCCACCGTTCTTTTGCATCGTGGCCATACGCTCTTTCATCATCGCTTCTTGCGCCTTCATTTTTTCTTGGTAATCTTTAATGTCGGCTTCAAGATCCTCGATCTTCATCTCGGTGCGCTTGATTTCTTGGCGTTTCATGGCGACATCATTGATGATGTCTTGCAATTGTGCGTCCATTTTGTTGACCTCAGCCTGAACTTTTGAAATCTCTTCCTTGTTTCCTTCAATTTTTGAAGATGTTTCTGACTGGTCTTTTTTCACACTGTCGCGCTTTTCTTTTACTTTTTGTTGTTGTTCTTGTTTCTCTTTAATCGAAGTCGATGCATCCGCAACTGTATGTGTGCTGATGAGCATCACACCGAGCGTCAACGTCGAGACTGTGCGTTTCCAATTCATGAATGGGGTACATCCTTTCTTAAATGACAAACGTGAGTACCTACTACACTACATATTTAAAGCCGTTTCAGTATGTAACAAAAACGATCATTTGGTTGAGTTTCAACACGACTAATTATATCTAACTGATAGATATTTTCCTGTTAAAGTTATATTTCAATTTTATTACGCAAGAACAAAGGTTCGGACAATGAATGCATAGAACTTATTATTTACCAATACCTTTTCAGACTGTTCGATTTGACATCTTTCTGTAATGTTTTATGTAAATAGAGAACGTTTTACCTTATTTTAAAATAATAAGCGAATAGGGCTGTATATCCCTTTTCCAATTAATGGGGTGACTCATCAAAAAAATCCATGCCGTCGCTGCATGTGAACATGAGCAAAGGCATGGATATCGAATAAATGGATTCTCAAGTTATAGTTTCATCGCACCGACGATGACAAAGATCCAGGCAGCGATGAATAACACGCCGCCAATCGGTGTCACGGCTCCGAGTTTTGTAATTCCCGTCAATGCCATGACGTACAAGCTTCCTGAGAAGAAGACGATCCCCGCAAACATGAGCCAACCGGCCACGTTGAACTGGCTGATGCTCACGCGCATGAGGAGCGCTGCAATCCCAATGATTCCAAGCGCGTGCACCATATGGTAGAGCACACCTGTCTGCCAGTTTGCCAACATGTTTGGCGCCAATCTCTCTTTTAGCGCATGGGCGCCGAATGCACCAAGTGCCACACCGAGTGCCATCAATCCGGCACCAATCATTAATAAGATTTTCATTTCCGTTCCCCCTTATCTGACTTTACGTGCTGGTAAATTCCACTTCCGATAGTAGGATATCACTCGAAGTGTCGCGACGACAATTAATAATGCATAGACGGCAAGGCCGCCTTCGAGCTTGAAGTAATACGTGATGACCGCAATGAGAATCGCCCAAATCGCATACACTTCAGATTGTAAGACGAGCGGTTTTCGTCCGGCTAGTAAGTCGCGGACCACACCTCCGCCGACGCCAGTCAAGACAGCCGCCGCAATCGCAGCAGATAAAGGTAAATCAAGCTTGATGGCGACCTGCGCCCCTTGAAAGGCAAACGCGACGAGACCAATGGCGTCGACAATGACACCCCAGCGTTCCCAATGTGGCAATACGACACTCGGGAGCAGGAAGATGAGGAGTGCGACAAGAAAACATAAAATAAATAAATCATTCTGTTGCCAAATTAAGCTGACGGGGTTTCCTAATAGGACGTTTCGGATCGCGCCGCCTCCGAAGGCAGTGATAAACGCCAGTAACCAAACCCCAAAAATATCGTATTTTTCATCCATCGCAATGATGGCTCCGCTCGCCGCGAACGCAATCGTTCCGACGACGTTGAGCAATTCCCATTCCATGAACATCCCTGGCCCTTTCTTCAACGCATTGTATGGTAAAGTATAGTTACAAAAATTCAGGTCAGTCGTGCGACTGTCGTAAAGGATGTCGGTATTACAATGAAACGTATCGCTTTGTTCCGCATATTGATTATCGTCACCATGTTCGCCCGATTCATCATTCGGCTGTACGCCTTTTCACGCAAACAACAACAAGGCGTCGCCACGACAGAAGAATATGAAGCACTCATGCTCAAGCTCGCGCGTGAGTATAAGCGTAACGCGCTACGACTCGAGGGCTTGTTAATCAAACTCGGACAATTCTTATCAATTCGTGCAGACTTGCTACCACCCGCCGTCTTGAACGAGCTGTCAGAGCTCGTCGACCGTGTCCCGACGTCTGGTTGGGAGAAGTCGCGCGCGATTCTAGAGGCAGAATGGGGCGTCCCATATACCCAAGTCGTCAAAGACGTCGGCATCGATGCCGTCGCCTCGGCTTCCATCGGGGAAGTATATGGTGCCACGCTGCTCGAAAACGGCAAACGGGTCGCCATTAAAATCCAGCGTCCGAATATCGAAAAAATCATCCGGACCGACTTCCGTGCGATGCGGATTGTCACGTCGATGTTAAAGCGGACATCCCTCGCTAAATCAACCGACTTAGATAGCTTATATCGCCAAATGATTTTTGTCATCGGGGATGAACTAAATTTCCAAACTGAATTAAAAAACGCCCTGTATTTTAAAGCCAAATACGCCGACAACCGAGACATTTATATCCCGGACTATCACGAACATCTCTGTACGAACCGCGTCTTGACGATGGACTGGGTCGACGCACGCCGGATCACCGACCTCGCCTTTTTAAAGGAAAATGGAATCGACCGTTCCGCACTTGCTGAACGACTCTTCACACTCGCTGCTGAACAGCTACTGTTTGGTGGACAGTTCCATGCCGATCCACACCCCGGAAACGTCCAGATTCGGGCAGACGGAACCATCATCCTCCTCGATTTTGGTATGGTCGGACAGACGACGGCACAAGACATGGCCACGATTCGGAATATCTTACAGGCGTTCATCTCGCTCGACTATGATAGCATCGTCGATGGATTAGAAGACTTGCGATTCCTCTTACCGACGGCGAACAAACAAAATATTCGCCAAGCGCTAGAGAAGGCGGTCACCTTCTACTTAGAAACAGACATCGACACCGTCGATACGAAGTTGATTGAGAAGGTGTTACAGGACATTCAATTGCTCGTCAAAAACGAACCGATTCAGCTCCCGGCGGAATTTGCCTTCTTCGGTCGTGCCGCTTCGACCTTACTCGGGATCCTGCAAATTCTCGACCCAAAAATCGACCTGTTCACACTCGGGAAACCGATTGTCATCGAATGGCTCGAGGAGGACGGGACAACGCTTCAAAATCGTTACGTGAAGACCGGAATCAACTATGCGAAGAAACTGTTAAACGTTCCTCCGCTTCTCGATAATTACTTAAAAGAACCGACACGAAAACGCCTGTCGGAGCAAGCCATGTTCCAACGAACCCTAGAATCCAAGGAACTCTTGCACCGCCAGACGTTCAATGCCATCGTCATCTTGCTCGGCCTGCTCGTCGGGCTACTCGGTTATATCCGACCGGATGAATGGCTCTTTTGGTCAGGTGGCGTCGTCTCCGTTTTAGCTTATTTCAATTGGAGACGCCTCGGACGAAAGATTCGTCATTTGGCACGCCAAGACTTTCGAGTATAAGCGAACCGTCACTTTCAGAAGTGGCGGTTTTTTGTCGAATCCATTGTGCGATATAAGCACCGACGTCACGCATCATGCGAGGTGTCGTCCAACCCATGGTCGATACTTGAATGACGTTCGCCCGTTTCAAATAGTTACTCTCATACTGAACGAGATAGCCTTGATACGACAGTTGGCGCCCGAGCTCGACCGAGGACAGCTCGCACGGTACTCGAATCGTGATGATGCCAGGTGACTGAGCAGGACACACATCGACCGTCAAACCGTTCTCTTGTAAGGCATTAAGCAACGTATTCATCTTCACAGAATGCGAAACGACTTCTTCTTCTGTCAACTCATCCAGCGCGATCGCCATCGCTGCAAGAAGTGGTTCCGATTGTGTGAAGGCAATCGGCTGATAGAGCGATAAATCCAAATAGCGCGCTGTATGTGGTGTCGCAATCGCCGGATGCTTCATTGCGACGAACGCGAGACCCGGGGCGTTCCGTAACGCCTTTCCTGAAGAGAAGGTCACGTAGTCCGCAAATGAATAGTCATAAACGAGCGTTCCGACGGCACTGATCGCATCAATGGCGATAATGCCTTGCCATGTATGGAGCGGGTCGAGATTGATGAAAATCCCTAACGATGTTTCGCAATGAACCGTCCATACCCAGTCTGGTGCAATGCGCTCGAGTTGAGAAATATCCCACTGCCCCTCTTGGTCCACTGAGACCACGTCAAAAGACAGACCGACACGCCGGGCATGGTCAATCAAACGTTCTCCAAATTCACCCGCATTGAATATGAGCCCGTGTCCGTCCAATCGAGCCGCGACCGCATCATTGGCGACCGTCCCACTTCCAAGAAGCGTATAGACATGCGGGAGTCCGATTCGTTCCGCCAGTTTTTGTTGCACCGCTTCAAGCACTCGTCCCGTCTCATTTGAACGATGTGGGCGCGGCTGCATGGAGAGTCGTTCTCTCACGCGGTCCGAACATTCAACGGGTCCTGCTAGTAAACTTTTCGGGCGTAGAATCGACGCTGATTTGGATTCATAAAAAGCCGAACGCGTTAACACCATCGGCACATATCGTGCTTCCTCAGGACCGATTGGATCCGCAAATGGGACAAACCCAAATCGACGATAGAGCACTTGTTCACGTGTCGTTCCACTGATGACGATGCCATCAACATCACGCTCTGTCGCATCGTCGATGACCGCGCGCATCAATCCAGCGAACGTCCGATTGCGCCGATAGGGTTTAGTCACAGCGAGCAGACGAATCTCGATCCAATCCCCTTCAGGAATGCGCACACCCTTTTGTTCCAATGAAAATGGCCGTTTGCCACGTAACGCACACATGGCAATCACTTCACCATCCGCTTCCCCGATCCAATATGTATTTTCTTCGTGAAATCGGTCGACAAGTCGCCTTTCCGGATTTGGTGGATGTTGTGGAATCTCTTCAACGAATGTTTCGTAATTTAACCGATGTATCGCTTCAAAATCTGATATTTCGGCTTTTCGATACACAATCATGTTCTTTCCTCCTTCACATGATGATACGTAATCACGATAGCGATGAGTATGGCCCAGATGACATCTTCGAGACTTCCGAAAGCTGCCAACGGTAATAACGTAAGCATGACTAATCCCGTCTTGCGAGAGTTCCCTGTTAATTTGATTAAGAGTAACAAGATAACAAGACCCCCAATAAACCACCACGGGTCATATGCCCATATGATTCCAGAAAAAACGGCATATCCCTTCCCACCCGTATGGATTCGCCAAAATGGATAAATATGCCCGAGCGTGAGTGCGAACGCCGTCTCCCAAAAATACGGTCCGCTCATCTGTAGGACGAGAATCGTCTTGAGCACGTCGAATCCATAGACGATGAGAAACGCCTTCACTCCACCGATGCGATGTGCATTGCGTGCACCGGTATTCTTCGAACCAGTTGTCGCTAAATCATGTCCACTTAGCACCCCATACAGTCTGCCCCCGAGCAGACTTCCGACTAAATAGCCTATGATGATGATCCACATAGTATCCCCTCATTTTTTGGAAATTTGTGTGCGTTTCAGAAAAACGGGTATCCTCTAATTAACTGTGCACTTTTTGGAAAGGGGAAATCAAGATGCGAGAAGAGAAAAATTTCATTAATGGGGAATGGACAGAAACGGGACAAACGATCGAGGTACGCAATCCGGCTACAGGCAATGTGATGGCCGTCGTGACAAAAAGTGATACACAAGAAGCGACACAAGCCGTCGATGCTGCACATGAGGCGTTACAAGAATGGCAACAAAAAACAGCAGAAGAACGAGGGGAGCTACTCAATGAGTGGCATCGTTTGATTGCAGAACATACAGAAGAGCTTG
This sequence comes from Exiguobacterium sp. s75, assembly GCF_018617145.1. Lineage (GTDB taxonomy): Bacteria > Bacillota > Bacilli > Exiguobacteriales > Exiguobacteriaceae > Exiguobacterium > Exiguobacterium profundum. The sequence goes on along the minus strand of NZ_JACSJQ010000003.1, from coordinate 111,311 downwards.
CCCGAACGATGGTCGAGGAACAAGGGAAACCGCTCAAGGAAGCAATCGGTGAAATCAACTATGCAAATGGATTCATCGACTGGTATGCGGCAGAAGGACGACGCGTGTACGGAGAGACGATTCCTGCTTCATCAAACCAGAAACGGATCTTTGCCATCAAACAACCGGTCGGCGTCATCGCAGCCATCACACCTTGGAACTTCCCAGCTGCCATGATCACACGGAAAGTCGCTCCAGCGCTCGCTGCAGGCTGTACGGTCGTCATGAAACCAGCATCGGCAACCCCGTTGACCGCCATCGAATTGGTCAAATTAGCGGAGAAGGCCGGATTCCCAAAAGGGGTCATCAACCTCGTCACTGGACAAGCGTCAGATATCGTCAAAGCGTGGCAACAAGATAAACGGGTCCGAAAATTGACGTTCACAGGATCAACGGAAGTCGGAAAAATGCTCATGCGTGACGCTGCGGACACGATGAAAAAGATTTCACTCGAACTCGGTGGACATGCCCCGCTCATCGTCACGGCCAAAGCGGATTTAGATAAGGCTGTTCCGCAAGCGGTCGCCACAAAGTTCCGAAACGGTGGACAGACGTGCGTCTGCGCGAACCGAATCTATGTCGAACGCGCCGTCGTCGATGAATTCTCGGAGCGTTTCATTAAAGAGGTCGAAGCGTTGAAAGTCGGCAACGGACTAGAGGAAGGTGTCGACATCGGTCCGCTCATCGATGACGATGCGCTCAGTAAAGTCGAAAAGCATATTGAGGACGCACAGATTCGTGGCGGTGAAGTGTACGGTGGCGAGGTGCTAGACGGCTTATTCATCCGTCCTGCCGTCATCCGTTATGCGAATGAAGACATGCTCTGTATGAACGAAGAGACGTTCGGACCTGTCGCACCGATTGCGACGTTCGATTCACTCGATGAAGTCATCAAACGGGCGAACAACACGCCATTTGGCTTAGCCGCTTACCTGTTCACGCAAGACATCAATGAAGCGATCTATTTAGCTGAATCGTTAGAGTATGGGATTGTCGGTGTGAATGACGGACTTCCGTCAACGCCGCAAGCGCCTTTCGGTGGTTGGAAAGAGAGCGGACTCGGTCGTGAAGGCGGTCATCACGGTATTGAGGAATTTTTAGAAGTAAAATACATCTCTCTCGGATTGTGAGTATAGGTATACAAAAAGGCTTGTCGACATTGATATGCGACAAGCCTTTTCTTATCGGTTGACCCACTCAACTAAATCGTGTGGAGATTGAATCACGTGATCTGCAAGTGCCCACTCTTCTTCGTTACCGAACCCGAATCCTGTCAAGACGACGGGGAAGTCATGAGCGCGAGCCGCTTCGACATCCGATTTACGATCACCGACCATAATATAGTCCGCCTCTCCGTGCCGGACACGGTGCGCTGTCAGAATGTCTGCCTTCTTCTCGCCCCCAACAGATTCTAAACATTCGGGTGCCGTCATATATGGACGAATCTGTTGCGTATCTAAAATCAAATTCATATAATGAACACCGCAGTTACTCGCTGTCGTCAGCGTATGACCTTGCTCGTGAAGTGTCTCCAACATCTCACGAATTCCGTCAAATAAGACATTTTGTCCTTCCATCGTTTGCTCAAGCGTCGTATGACGGAGTCTGCGAATGAGACGAATCTCTTCAAGCGTCGCTTCCGGGATGACATGCTCCCAAAACGCGTTACCTGCCAAGCCGTATCCTGAACGGACCGCCTCTTCACTCGGTTTCGGAAGATGAGGAAGCTCCTCGAGTGCCTCATGAATCGCCTTTGTCATCGGTCCGGTCGTATCTACTAACGTGCCATCGATATCAAATAAAATTACTGCCATTGGATTGATCCCCTCTCTTTCACTCTCTCCTTACCGTAGCAGAATCCCCGAAAATGCAAAAGAGAAAACGTGATGACAAAAAAACGACTGAACCGATTCGTCCAGTCGCCTCTATTATCCACGCCAGAAGTTCATGCCACCTTTTACAGAATAGACGCCGGTATATCCGGCACTCTTCAGCATCGCTGCCGCGCGTTGGCTACGCATCCCGCTCTGACAGATGACATAGACAGGACGCTCCTTTTCTTTCGGATATTTCGCTTGAGCATTACCGAATCCGGATAAAGGTACGTTTTTCGCCTGCTTGATATGTCCCCCGCGGTATTCATGCGGCTCACGCACATCCAACAATTGAATGTTCCGTTCTTCTGCGATTCTCCGTTTTAAATCGTCTGTCGAAACCGTTTTGACATTGTTACGACGACTCCACCAGAAATACACAAGTCCAATGACGACTGCCACAAAAAGAAAGTCCAACATATTCACGCCTCCATTTACATTTCGTTTCTTGTACCCATTATACCCCCTATGGTATTTAAGTCAATGAAAATGAATCCACAAAAAAACCACATGTGCATCACATGTGGTTCAAAAATCGAGCAATGAATCGGATTTAGGTTGTTCGTCTTCTTCCATGGGAATCCCGAGAAAAGCGGCCATCTGACGATCAAGCGGAGGTTTCGTTTCACTTGTCACGGTCGGGGACTGTGATGCCCCAACGCTTTTTGCTTCAGACGTCTCCGCTAACAAGAGTTCACAAAAACCCATTAACTTTGCCAAATGACGCTTTTGCGCTTCGCCGGTTGACGACTCAATCTGTGTCATCACCTGACGCATTTGGGCGATGACTTGTTGTTCTGTAATCATAGTCCGTACACATCCTTTACGCTTCCATTGTGAAGGATTTCATCCTCGATTCGCAAGTATCTTTAACGATTCCTTGACTCGACCCAATTTAAAAAGGCGTCATAGTCAAAACGAACTTGATTTGCATAAAAATCAGCCCATCTCGATAACTGTCGAATAAACAGGGACGGGGAGTCACCGATTGCCGCCGCGATTCGTTCGCTTGCCGTATAATCGAGCACATTCGATGACGCATCGGCCCGTGCGTGAATCTTCGCCGTGATTTGCGCTTGCACTTTCAACGTCTCAATGAGCGACGTCTCATCTTTCATGTGTTTCGCTTTCACTTTCCGCTTATACGGAGAACGTTGCCTCACATAATATTCTTTATCGTCGATTGTCAAATAGCCGAGATACGGGTCACGACTGTGGACCATTGCTCGTTGTGCGGCGACGACACGAGCGCCTTGATGCGACAATCCGTTCTCAAACAGCGGATGTGTCGGAAGAAAGAGAGACGGGACGGCGGACTGTGCTTGCTTCATCTCTAAAATAACATCTTCATCATGTTCTTCGTCGGCACCTTCAATCAAAATATAGTAGCGTTCTAAACCGATTGAAGCCGTGCCGCTCTGAAGTTTGATGGCGATATCTTTGATTTCGTAGTGATCGGCATGATGTCGGTGTTGGTCTGACAATGAAGACAGATAATCGCCCCATGCCGCTTCAATTTTCTCCCGTACTTCTGAAGAGACGGGGAGCAGGTCGTCACTCGTCGAAAAATAACGTTCCTCGTCCCGTACCTCCGTCCGTTCGGACATGAATTCATCTTTCTTCTTTTCCGCTTTTTTTATGACTTTTTTGACCGCTTTACACGTATTATCTTTCGTGAATTGAATATGCTCACTCCATCCAAGCGCATGTTTTTCAATGGCTTTGGCATAGGACTCAGCAAACGCTTGAATGGCTGCCTTGCCGTCGAATCCTGACTCGGCGGCGAACAAATCGACAGAGACCGCCATCCGCAACAAATCGAACAGATAGGACCCGATATACGCCTCATCAAAGTCGTTCACGTCATAGATGATGGTGCCGGCCCCGTCTTCGAACACACCGAAATTTTCAAAGTGTAAGTCTCCTTGAATGAACGTCGGATGGTCAGGACCTGTGTCAAAGGCGATCGGTACTTTCGCAAAGTCGTAGTAGAACAAGTGTGAGCTCCCTCGAAAGAACGAGAACGGGCTTGAACTCATCTTCGCGTACTTCTCTTGTCTCGCCTCTTCCGAAAGCTGTCGAATCGACTGGTCGTAAAAATCAAGGACGGTCCCAATCGTCTCGCACCGAATTTGTTGTTTGACGGCTGTGAACATACGGCTCTCCCCTTCACTTGTTGAATAAGTGTTTATATTCCCCGTATCCCGCCTCTTCAAGCTCTTCTACAGGAACGAATCGGAGAGCGGCCGAGTTGATGCAATAGCGTAAGCCACCAAGCTCTTTTGGACCGTCATCAAACACGTGACCAAGGTGACTGTCCCCTTGTTTTGAACGGACTTCTGTCCGTACCATGTGATGCGTCGTGTCCATGTTCAAATCGACGCGCTTCTCCTCGATTGGACGTGAGAAGCTCGGCCATCCGCAATTCGACTGAAACTTATCGTGCGATGTGAAGAGTGGTGTCCCGTCAACGATATCCACGTACAGCCCTTCTCGTTCTTCATCCCAATATTCATTTTGAAACGGTGGCTCTGTCCCGTTTTCTTGCGTCACTTTATACTGCATCGGTGTCAAGCGTTCACGAAGTGCTTGTTGTTGTTTACGATCGCTCCATGCCTCTTTGATGAACTTCGCGCGTCCTGAACCGACACGGTACATCTCATAGCGGAACGGATTTTTTTTATAGTAGTCTTGATGATAGTCTTCCGCTTCCCAGAACGTTTTCGCAGGGCGGATATCGACTTCAATCGAACGATCGAAGCGACCCGAATCTTCCACTTCCTGTTTCGAACGCTCCGCTGCAGCCTGTTGCTCTTCTGAATGATAGAAGATGGCTGGACGGTACGATTCACCGCGGTCATTGAACTGCCCTCCGCCATCTGTCGGGTCGATTTGACGCCAATAGATGCGTAGCAACTCCTCATACGAAATGACTTCTGGATCAAATGTGATTTCAACCGCCTCTAAATGTCCTGTCGTCTCCGAACAGACTTGTTGATACGTCGGGTTGTCGATATGTCCTCCTGTATATCCAGAAATGACACGCTCCACTCCCTCATATTTATGAAACGGTTTGACCATGCACCAGAAACAGCCTCCCGCAAATGTAGCTTTTGCCATGATAAATCCCTCCTTACTTTGTAGTGTACCCAAAAATGTGGCAAGACAACAAAAAACGAGAACCACAAAATGTGTTCTCGCTTCAGTCCTCTTCCACCTGATTCACATGACGCATCACCAAAAATAAGATGACTCCAACAATCGCAGCCCCTAAAAGCGTCAACACCATGTTATCTCGAGCTGATAAAGTATAAAAGATCGCTAATCCAATCAAAATGAGCGCAATCGGAATAAACGCTCGCTTAAAATGATCCCAGTAACGCACGGACAGTCCTCCTTTTCTCTTATCATACCAAACTTTCGATTTTCCATAACGAAAGTTCTAAAAGATGAGAAGAACTTGAATAAATCCAAAAGGATTCCAAGACGATTTGCTTGAATAGTCATTCAAGAGAGCTTCTTTCCGCAAGCAGGTTATTCCTGTCTGTTTCCAACTAGATGCTATATACTGTAACTAAATATTTCCATACGGGATAAGGGGGAGCCTCGATGCTCACAATCATTAATGCGTTCTTTATCAACCTGTGTATCTTGTTCACGCTCTTCACGATTTCCTTTTTACCGTTTCGCAATCGACCTCGTTTAACTCCACAGTCTCCTTTGAAAGGAAGGGTTTTACTCGGGGTACAGACCGGATTGATTGCCATCCTCCTTTTGGTAAATGCCTTACCGCTCGAGGGGATACTCATCGACCTACGTAATATTCCCGTTTTGCTTGCCGTTCTATTCGGGGGATGGGTGAGTGGTGCTGTCGCAGGTATCATATTATTAATCGGTCGTTCCCTAGTTCTGTTCTTTACAAATGGTACCATGCTCGGTCTCTATCTAGCCATCGCCACAATAGTTACGTTAGTTGTCTTAACAAGTCTTTTACGGAAACGCATGGATAATACTCGGCCTACTTTGCTCGTATTCACTACGATCAGTATTGCCATTTTTGGGGCAGCGCTTTATGCCGCGCTTCCACTAAACTTGTTCTATCCCGTCTTAATCGTCTACATGTTAATGTCTTACGGGGGAGCTTGCGCCGCCTATCGATTACTGCTCGAACTACGCCGTCACTTTGAGAACGTCCAACATCAACAGCAACTAGCGCGTACAGATGCGCTCACCGGGATTGCCAATCGGCGTCTCTTGAACGAAGCCATGGCCAACTTGACGGTCGAGGCAGAAGAATACGCATTGATTTTGGTCGACATCGATCATTTCAAACGGGTGAATGACACATACGGTCACGACGTCGGAGATGATGTTTTGCGCGAGCTCGGCATGCTCCTCGTGAATGAGAGCAATGAGCGCCATTTAGTCGGTCGCTTCGGCGGCGAAGAATTTTTAATCGTCATGCCCCATGCTAATCGAGAAGAAGTATCGCAGCTTGCTGAATCTATTCGAGAAAAGGTTTCAACGTTCCCGTTCGAGACGAGTGCCGGTACGCTCCACATCACTGTTTCGCTTGGAGCTTGCCATTCGAATGATATTGAAATCGACAGTGTGTTAAAACATGCAGATGAAGCGTTATATCACGCAAAAGAGTCCGGTCGGAATCGTTTCATCCTCGCCTCTTAATGTGTCAAACTCTTCACACTTGAGCGCGTTTTCTCGCTTTACTTTCTCGAAATGAATCGTTAAACTAGGCTAGACTTTGATTCAGATCGATACATCATGATTTATTCAGAAAAGGGGAAACATCGTTCATGTCAGTTTTGTTATCTTTATTTGGAATTATGTTTATCGGCTCGTTCGCGATTGATTATAGACGTGGAAAGACACTTCAACAATCGGCAATCGGGGGGATTCGTTCGATTCAGAACAACATGTGGATTTTCTTCCGGACCTCACTTTCGATGATGATTATCATCGGTCCGCTCTTGTTGATTTCAGGTTTTGTATTCTCGGATTTGGTGAGCTTTAACACGATCCCAGCATTCATCATCGCCGTTCTCAGTATCGGCTTTGCGGAACGGATCATCGGGATGACCGTGGCACCACTCGTCCGCACATTTTGGCATCAACGCGGTCGTCTCATGCCACTTTATTTAGATGCCGCTCTCTACGTATTCCTACTCTCTATTCTCGTTCTAGAGTTCTTGATGAACATCCCGGGGATTGATCTTCAGTCACCGTTCATTGCGCTATTCTATGCGTTCGCTCTCTTCTTCACGAGATACTTGTTCAGTTTGATTCGATTCACGGTTCAAAAAGGCCTAGCCTCGAATTAATTCATGACCCAATCCATGCGTATTCGCACGTATGGATTTTTTATTATTCTTATTGACAATGAGAATCGTTATCAACTATACTCTAGTTGTAGCTTCCCAAAAGCTTGGCGTGCACGTTCCCCAAACATATCACGTCACGTGGATTCCCCTCCACGACACTCTTTTTGAAAGCATTGCGACAACCCCCATTTGTTGCACCCATATTTGCCATAAACAAGACGAGCAGCCCACCGACGGGGCTGCTCGTCTTTTTCATGATGCGAACACTTCTTGTTCGATTTGTTTCAATTCATAGAACATGCCACGTTTCGTCATCAATTCCTCATAAGAACCGACCTCGACGATCCGTCCAGCTTCCATGACGATAATCTGATCAAACGTTTCGAGACCCGTCAAACGGTGACTGACAAGAATGAGTGTGCCTGTTCCGGCTTGCTGTAGCAATTCAGAAAAGACATGGGCCTCCGTTCCTGCATCGAGTGCCGATGTCGGTTCATCAAGCAACCAAAGAAGTCCGTTTTTAAGAAGTGCCCGTGCGATGGCGAGGCGCTGACGTTCTCCACCTGACAAGTTTGCCCCTTTCTCCAGGACCGGTTCGTCTAGCGAGAATGACAAACGGACGCGCTCAAGTGCTACGTTCATCGCTTCATCTGTGAAGTCACCGGCTAACGCCAGGTTTTCCCGTACGGTTCCGTAAAAGAAATGATTGTCTTGCAAGACAACACTTGCATGTTGCCAAATAGATGTTTGTTTGACATCGTTCATATTGTAATCATCCAACCGAATCGTGCCGTCTTCCGTCCGAACGAAAGCCATTAGCAATTGAAGTAACGTCGACTTCCCTGACCCGCTCGGTCCGACGATTACCGTCTTCGAACCGCTCGGTATGTGTAACGTTACCTCATCTATCACATCTCGATACGTGTCTGGATAGCGATAGCGAACATGGTCAAATGAAATGGACGGTGCGGCCGTAAACGTCACGTCTTGACGTTTCGCCTCACGCGCCTCAATCGTTTCACTCGGCTCCGTCACTTCAAACAAACGATCCGCTGCTTGCTTGCTGTCTGCAAAGTGACCGGGGAACACGGCCATCGGCGTCGTATTCTCAAACGCTGTGAGCGACATCATGATCAGCATTGCCAAGAACAACCCGTTCAGGTCTCCATTTACCACCTGATACGCACCGATGGCCAAGACGCCCCATGAGACGAATAAGGAAGCGGCAACGACGAGCGCCGAATTGAAGAACTGATTCGTCGTGTCTTTCCGCTCTGCATCCATGTAACGCTCACTATGCGAATAGACAGTTTGTTTCGTGCGATCGAGTTGGTGATGAAGTTTTAAATCCCGGTATCCGAACAGCATCTCTGTCAATTGAATCGACACATCTCCGCGCAATCCACGAATCGTCTCATCGTGATGGGCACGGATTCGTGCAAATCCGAGCGGAATCAAGAATCCTGTAACGAGTACACCAAACAAGATCCATAGGCTGACCGCAAACGAGAAGAAGGTGACAAAGAAGATGGTGCTCAAAAAGACGAGTACGAGAATGATCGGCGGATAAAACACGCGAAGGAAGTAGTTTTGAAGACTCTCGACGTCCCCGACGACGCGTGCGAGCAAATCGCCGCTCCGATATTTCGCAAAGATGGACGGAACGAGCGGCTCTAACTGACGATAGAACCGGACGCGCAACTCACTTAAAATCGTAAACGTCGCCCGGTGTGAGGCGAGGCGTTCCCGATAACGGCTTCCTGCCCGGATGACACCGAACAGTTTAATTAAGACAACCGGTACCATGAGTGCATACAGGGGCGGGACGAGCCCTGCCCGTGATACGAGATAGCCACTTGCCGCGAAGAGGGCGACCGCTGCAATCCCTGCTGCATATCCAAAGAAGATGGAGAGGAGGATGTCTTTCTTTTCGCGCATCATCCATTTTGTAATCGTCCAAAGCGAGTTCATCGGCTCACCCCTTTCTGAAGTGCAAACAACTCCGCATACTCTGGGACAGCGAGTAACACTTCATGCGTCCCTTCTGCGATTCGCTTCCCATCATCCATGAACCAAATCGTGTCTGCCTCTTTGATTGTATGCAGACGATGCGCAACCGTGATTAACGTTGCACCTTTTGACAGCTCTTCAATCGAGCGTCTGACAATCCGCTCTGTTTTCAAATCGAGACCGGTCGTCGGTTCATCAAACAATAAAATACCAGGTCGCTTAAAGAAAGCACGTGCGAGTGCAAGGCGCTGCCGTTCCCCACCGGATAGTCCAAATCCACCTTCTCCGAGTTCTGTCCAGATCCCGTTCGGCAACTGGTCAATCACCTCGGATAGTCCAGCTGCCTCGGCTGCTTCGAGTAACGCACTCTCGTCAGCTACTTCACCTAAAGCAATGTTTTCGGCGAGTGTCCCGGCGAACAGATACGGGTTTTGAGAGATATACGCAATATTTCCATACCAGGCAGATTCCTCATACGTATGCAAAGGTTCGCCATCCACGAGGACGCGCCCTGATTTCACCTGCAAAAGTCCTGAGATCACGTTAAGGACAGTCGTCTTCCCGGAACCGCTCGCGCCGACTAACGCAAGGTGGGTGCCGGACGAGATGCGACCACTCAATGGCTGAAGGGAAAAGCGTCCACCAGCGTACTCAAACGATATCTCTTCAAGCTCGAGGTCCGGTGTCCGTGAACGAAGCGACTTTGTCCCCCACTGAATGCGATCATCCGGGGCGTCTAATACGTCAAAGATTCGGTCTGCTGCGCCCATACTGCCACGTCCCGTATGAAAGGCACTGCCCAGGTCTTTGATGGCCAAGTAATACTCTGGCGCCAACACAAGAATCAAGAATCCTGAGAAGAACGTCAGGTTCTCCCAAACGACCATCTGTAGCGCGACTTCCAGTGCTACAACGCCGGTGCTGAGCATGGAGATGAATTCCAACATGAGGCCAGATAAGAATGCCGTCTTTAAGACGACCATCGTCGCATCCCGAAAGTCGAGACTGCTCTTCTCAATCGCTTTCGCTTCTTGTTCGGTCCGATTGTAGAGTTTAAGTGTCGTCAAACCCTGTAAGACATCCAAAAACTTTCCGGAAAATTGATTCATCTTCTCCATCTGTTCCTCAGATTTTTTCTGTGTCGCAATCCCGATGATAATAAAGAACAAAGGGATAAACGGTGCCGTCACCATCATGATGACACCTGAAATCCAATGTTGGCTGAAGACGACAACCAAAATCAGAAGCGGGATAATCGAGGTTTGGATTACTTGTGGCCAGTATTGACTGAAGTAGGCATCGACCTCGTCAACAGCATCTAGAAACACACTGACCTTCTTCCCAGATTGTCCCGTCAAAGACGACTCGACCGGGCTCGTGGCATAGCGATCTAGCAATTGCAGACGCAACGTCTGCTTCGCCTTTTCCGATAAACTCGCTCCGATTCGTCCGGAGACGTATCCAAAAAGTGCTCGTGCCAATAGGGCGACGACGAGCCAAATTAACGCCGGAACGACGGTTTCAAATGATTCATCTTTTAAAAAGATTCGGTCGACGATGTCGACGATTAAATACGCTTGCGCCAAAATCGATAGTCCAATCATGACCGCAGACAATACCAGTCCGATGATGTGACCTCGCTCGGCGAACGCAAGGGCTTGCAGTCGTTTCACTGCATTCATCCTTTCTCTATTCACAATCCGATTGCTTTGTGAGATTCATCACTAATTATACAATATGACACGTCTTGAAGCGAACGCTCCGCTCGTTCCGACATGCAAAAGACGCCCTCTCCTGAGTGGCGTCAATCGAAATCTTGCTCAAAGTATTCAGGATGCCCGATGACAAGGTGGTGGTCATCCATTCTAAGCACCTCTTCTTTACGAAGCTTCGCTAAAATCGTAGAAACCGTCTCTCGGGACGTTCCAGATAGACGAGATAGTTCCATCGCCGTGAACGGACAGCGGACACGTACCCCTTGCTCATCCGGTTCACCTAAATCTTCAATCAAAAAATGGATGGTATTGAGTACACGTTCTTTCGCGCTCGGGGTAATGATTTCTTGGACACGTCGTTCATGTAAATCTAAAATACGATTCATCTGTCCGATGATATAGAGCAGCATATTCGACTGTGTAGATACAAACCGCTCGAACCGTTCGGTCGGGATGTAGATGACGTCAATATCCGTCACCGCTTCGGCCGTATGACGGTAGTCTTCCTCCGTGAACAAACCATTGTACGGAAAGAACTGTTTGGGCTTCACGTAGTCCGCATATTGATGCGTCGCATGCTCGTTCATCCGTTCGAGTCTGATGTATCCACTCATTAAGAAATACACGCGCTCTCGCGGGTCTCCTTCCATGAACAGGAGCTGTCCTTTTCGATATGTTCGGCAATAGACGTACGGGACGAGCTGTTCAAGCGCTCGACTCGAACAGTTCGCAAACAGTGTTAACTGGCGTAAATCATCAATCGTCCACTTATGTCGCATCTGTATCCCCTCATTTCTAGTTAAATCCCCTACCTTAAGTATAAAACGATTCAGAATGATACCGCTTTCAAAATCCGACAGTTTTCTGACATGACAAAAGGGGGTCTCCCCCCTTTTCAGTCCAACATCAGTTCTAATAACGCGTCTTGCAAATCTCGATCGAGTTCTAACGCATGGAGGTCAAACAGCCAGGCCTCGAGACGCGTCTTCGTCGTCGCCATCTGGTACAAACGATCTTTCAAATCGTAGGCGATTTCCGCGCGATCTAAGAATCGATAGAGACGGTCAAGTCGATGGGCGTTCTGTGTCACATCGACGGGGAGCGTCACCGTCTGCTCCTGCTTCAATTCACCAATCGGGATGTGTAACGTCTGCGTCTCAGCGTCATAGTCCCCTTCCCCGACAACGCCTCGAACAAGAACGGTCAATGTCCGATTCGCCGGAACGAGGGTCAGGTCTCCTGACATCTCGATGTGTAGCGTCCGCGCTTCCCAGTCGAGCGTAAACGTCGTTTCAAGTGAGGCACCTGTCTCATAATCCCGGCTTTCCCCGTCATCTTCGTACATCGTGAACGTGTTCGAGGCACCTGGAAAGACGAGTACTTCTAGCTCGCTCGGGTTTCCCGTCTCGTTCGCATGCGGTTGATGCGGCATGAGGGGAACGATGGCACCCGCTTTGGCGAAGACCGGTTGTCCATCGAGTCCACGGAACACACGAATCGACTTGTCGCCTTCGTAACGATGTCCTGTGAATAAGTCAAACCATTCTCCTTTTGGCAGCCAGACATTCGTTCCGGCGACGTGGAGCTTTCGGTCCATCGGCGTGACAATCGGGGACACAATGAGTTCACTGCCAAAATAAAACTGATTCGGCACTTGATAAGCCGCTTCGTCATCGGGATGTTCGATATACATCGGCAGCACGAGCGGTAACGCATTGGCATGGTTACGATAATTCATCGTGTATAGATAAGGAATGAGCTCGTGACGCAGACGTAAGAATCGCTTCATCGACTGTTCGGCTTCGATCCCGAAACGCCAAGGCTCTTTCCCGTTGAAGGTGCTGAACGTCGAGTGGAGGCGCATGATTGGACTGAACACCCCGTATGCGACCCAACGCGCGGCGAGCTCATCGTCTTTTTTCCCACGATGATGCCCTCCGATGTCGTGACTCCACCAACCGTAACCGATGTTTGTCGCTGTCGCTGTAAAATACGGCTGGAAGGCGAGCGAGGCCCACGAGATGATCGTGTCTCCTGAAAATCCGACCGGGTAACGGTGGCTCCCTGGTCCTGCGTAACGAGAGAAAATGAGCGGGCGTTTGCCGTCACGGGCGATGTCGATGGCATGATAATGATTCAGCATCCATAGCGGATCGAGTCCTTCCATCTTCGAGGTCGACCCTTGTTGCCAATCGATCCACCAAAAATCAACGCCATCCGCCTCATGTGGATGATGCATCTGCTCAAAATATGCTTGAATGAATCGTTTGTCTGAAAAATCGAATGGGATTCGGTCCCCCGATTCCGGTTCGACGCCCATGGCCTCGGCCATCGCCACGTACTGATCTTCAAACGCACGGACACCGTCCGCGGGATGCAGGTTCAACGTCACCATCATTCCCTCATCCTTTAGCCAGTTAAGGAAACGCTTCGGTTCGGGAAACAAGTTTTTGTTCCACGAATAGCCCGTCCAACCACTCCCGTACTCTTCGGGAATGTCCGTCACGTGCCAGTCCATATCGATGACACTGACCGAGAACGGGACATCTTCTGACTTGAAACGGCGCATTAACGCCTTATACTCCTTTTCGTCGTATCGCCAGTAGCGGCTCCACCAGTTCCCGAGCGCTTTACGAGGGAGCATCGGCGTCGGACCCGTCAACGTGTAAAAGTCTCGAAGTGCCTGTTTATAGTCATGACCATATCCGAAGTAGTAAATGTCATGGATCCCTTTTCGTCGCGGCTCGACGAAGCGATCATCTGTCATCAAAAACGAGGATGAATCATCTATGATCGCATACCCTTGTTTGGAGAGGATCCCTTCTTCTAACTCCGTCGCCCCGTCCACATGGTCGAGCGTCCGCGCCGTCCCTTTCAGCGTCCGCTCCGGACCGTTGAACATGTAGCGGCTATAATACGTGCTAAAGTTCCCTTTCACGTCCACGTAGAGCGTGTTCGGCGCGAACGGACCTTTCGTATAATACAAATGGACATGTTCGGTGATGATTTGGAGTTCTGTCTCATCTTCAATCACTCGGAATTGTGGAACGTCAAATTCCCGATTCCACGCCACTTGGGTGGCGCGGTCTTCAAAGACACCGTCCTCCGCATATTCCATTCGAATCAACTGACTCGTCAATACGGTGAAGCGATAACAGCTTCCTTGTACGATTGCCCCTTCTCTTGCTTTTGGTCTCATCCACGACTGGTACACATGATTTTCTTCGAATAGGCGCATACATTCGAGCGTTTCCGCTCTCCGTCACTTCCTTCCTGAAATTAGTGCAAACGTTTACACTGAATATGATAGCAATCTCATTTTTGGCATACAACCTTCCTTCCCCTTGAACCCGGGCAGAAAACAAAAAAAGTCGCAAACGCTTCACGTCTGCGACACATTCTTATTGTTGGAGTGATGGGGCCAGACGGACACGTGTGCCAGCTTCTCCGTCAATGGCGGCTACAGCCTGATCGAGCGACGTGATGATGGCGACACGGTTCGTACCGGATTCGGCAAACTGCAGCGCCGCTCTTACTTTCGGCAACATACTGCCTGGCGCGAACTGCCCTTCCGCGATATACGTCTCCATCTGTTCTTTCGACGTTTCTTGAAGTGCCATCTCGTCCGGCTTCCCAAAATTGACATACACATGTTCGACAGCCGTCAAAATGAGTAAGACGTCTGCGTTGACGAGGTCAGCCAGTTTCGCAGCCGCGAAATCTTTATCGATGACCGCCTCGATGCCGACGTATCCGTCCATTGTCTCCATGACGGGAATGCCACCGCCACCAGAAGCGACGACGATGTGCCCCGCTTCAACGAGTGTTCGAATGACGGCGTGTTCGGCGATTTTCATAGGGATTGGACTCGGGACTACACGACGATACCCACGTCCTGCATCTTCTTTGAAGACGTAACCTGTCGTCCGTTCGAGATGGAGTGCCTCTTCTTCCGTATAAAACGGACCGATCGGCTTGGTCGGATGATGAAACGCACTATCGTTCGGGTCGACAATACTTCGTGTCACGAGAGAAGCCACATGCTGTTCAAGACCACGTGCACGAAGCGCTTTGGTTAGTGCATTCTCGAACCAGTATCCAATCATCCCTTGCGTCATCGCACCACAGACATCAAGCGGCATCGCTGGTGTGGCTGGACTGTCTGATGCGGCTTGTTGCAACATCAGGTTTCCCACTTGCGGACCGTTCCCATGCGTGATGATGACCTCGACTCCTTCCGCGATGAGTGCAGCGAGAGATTCCGCCGTTGCCTCAACCGCCTGTATTTGTGCTTCGGCTGTCGCATCTTTGCCTTGTTGAATCGCATTCCCGCCTAAAGCGATGACCACTCGTTTTTTCTCCATATCCATACCCCCGATCAGATGACTGAAATATTACCCGATAGTATGCGTACGACTGCGAAAATGGCGAGTGCGGTCAACACACCGGCGACCATCCATTCCGTTTTAGTGAGTGACTTGATGCCATTTTCACGTTGCGCCTTCATGTAGAGAAGGGTTCCCGGTGCATATAAAAGTGTAGTGAGAAGTAAATAATCGATTCCAGCGGCGTAAATGAGCCATAGTCCATAAACAGAGGCGACCAATCCAATTGCTAAATCGCATGTTTTTCGTTCACCGGTACTATATCCGATTCCGTTCTTCGCCACTTTCACTTGATAAAAGGCCGAGAACACGTATGGGATCAAAATCGCACTCGAAGCGAGAGAAAAAGCAAAGTTATATGCGGCATCTGAAATCAAGAATGTGAAGAGGAAGAGCTGAATCAACCCATTCGTCAGCCAAAGGGCATTGACGGGAGCTTGATTTTGATTCTCTTTCGTGAACCATTTCGGGAAGACCCCATCTTTGGCGGCAACGAATGGAATCTCAGCTGCTAAAAGCGTCCAACCGAGCCATGCGCCAAGGACAGAGATGACGAGCCCTCCGTTGATGAGCATCGCACCCCACGGACCGACGGCCGACTCGAGCAAATATGCCATCGCGGGTTGCGAGGCGTTCGCCACGTTTTCCGGTGTCATGAGACCGAGCGACATGATGGAAATGAGCAAATAAATGACGAGTGTACCGAGCAACCCAATCACGGTTGCTTTCCCGACGTCCGAACGTTTCCGAGCACGACCAGAAAGAACGACGGCCCCTTCCACACCGATAAAGACCCAAAGCGTCACGAGCATCGTCGAAACGACTTGGTCACGCACACTTCCCCACGAGAAACCGCCTTGTCCCCAAAAATCGAAGGTGAAGTTTTCGAGATTAAAGAAGAACAAGGTAATCGTAATGAATGCAAAAATTGGGACGAGTTTGGCAATCGTCGTGACGATGTTGATCATCGACGCCTCATGTACCCCACGTAAGATGAGGGTATGCACGAGCCACAGCATAATTGATGCGCCAATGATCGACGCGATATTCTGTCCCCCTTCAAAAATCGGGAAGAAATAACCGACCGAACTGAATAGCAGTGTGGCATACGCCACATTCCCGAGCCAGGCAGACAACCAATATCCCCAGGCCGAGTTAAATCCGACGAACGACCCAAAGCCTGCCCGTGCATAGCTATATACACCACCATCGAGATCAGGACGGCGCATCGTCAGATTTTGAAAGCTGAGACCGAGCGCAATAATCCCGATCCCTGTAATCACCCACCCGATGAGAATGGCACCCGCATTCGCACCTTGCGCCAAATCGGCAGCCAAGTTAAAGGCGCCACCACCAATCATCGATCCGACGACAAGTGCCGTCAACGCTCCGAGACCTAACCGCTTGTCTTGCTTGTCAGGATGTACTCCAGCCGAACCACCTGAGTCATGCTCCAACTTCGTAGACATTCTACTCATCCCTTTCGCTTATTTTGAACCGGGAGGGGGAATCCCCTCCTCGTCAACGATCAAGCCATTCGCGTGTCTCCGTGAGCGTCGCCGCCATCACCGCCTTGATGGTATGCATCCGGTTTTCCGCCTCATCAAATACGAACGAATGACGACTGCGGAACACTTCATCGGTCACTTCCATTTCCGTCAAACCGTACTGTTCGTGAATCGCTCGACCGACTTCCGTTTCTAAGTCGTGGAAGGCAGGGAGGCAATGTAAGAACATGATGTCTGGATTGCCACTCTTTTGAAGCATGTCCATGTTCACTTGATATGGTCGCAACAGTTCAATCCGTTCTGCGAATGCCGCTTCCTCGCCCATCGATACCCAGACATCCGTGTAGACGACGTCCGCTTGATCCATCGCTTCCTCAATGCTCTCCGTCAAGGTGATCACAGCACCGGTTTCAGCAGCGACCGACTTCGCATAGTTCACGATTTCGTCAGATGGCCAGAGCGATTTCGGTGCACAGATCCGCATATCCATTCCTACTTTTGCACCACCGATCAACAGCGTGTTGCCCATGTTGTTCCGTCCGTCGCCCACGTATACGAATTTGATTCCGGCAAGTTCTCCTTTTTGTTCTTTCACCGTCAAAAAGTCAGCCAAGATTTGGGTCGGGTGATACAAGTCGGTCAAGCCGTTCCATACCGGTACGCCTGCGTCTTTCGCAAGACCTTCGACCGTCTCGTGGGCGAAGCCACGGAACTGAATGCCGTCAAACATGCGTCCAAGGACGATCGCGGTATCGCGCACCGATTCTTTCTTCCCGAACTGGATGTCATTTTTGCCTAAATATTCGGGATGCATCCCTAAATCGATGGCAGCGACCGTGAACGCACAACGCGTCCGCGTCGATGGTTTTTCAAAGAGCAAGGCAATGTTTTTACCTTCACAAATCCGATGTGGAACACCTTGTTTTTTCTGACGTTTGAATGCAGCAGACAAATCGATCAAGTAGTTGATTTCTTCACCCGAAAACTCGTTTAGCGATAAAAAATGACGACCTTTCAAATCAAAATTGAACGTTGTAGACATACTGCTTCCTCCTTATCACATTTAGATGTCTTGTCGGATAATCGGACAGCTCATGCAACGTGGACCCCCACGTCCGCGTGATAGTTCACTCGACATGATTTCAATCACTTCGACGCCTTCTTTACGAAGTAACTCATTCGAGACATAGTTTCGGTCATACGTGACCACGACACCCGGCGCGATGGCGAGCGTGTTCGATCCATCATTCCATTGTTCTCGGGCTGCCGCAATTGGATCGCCACCACCACAAGGAATCAACGTCGCCTCTTGTAAGCCGAGGACGTCTTTTAACACCTTCAACAAATCCGAGTGCTGGGCAATCTGAAGTTCACCTTCCGCGTTTAACGTGAGCTCGAAAATGTTCATCTTCCCTTCCGGTCCTTGAATGAACGGATGGATGGTGAATTTATCATGATCGACCATCGTGAAGACGGTATCAAGATGCATGAAGGCGCGTGATTTTGGAATTTCGATGGCGATGACTTTTTTGAAGCTGTCTCCATGCTTGAGTAGGTTGAGGGCGACACGCTCGATGCCTTGCGCGGTCGTCCGTTCCGAGATGCCGATGGCGACGACTTCTTTCGACAAGACGAGTTCGTCTCCCCCTTCCATCGCAAACCGATAATCACGGTCCGACCAGATGGGAACATCATGTTTCGCAAAGCGTGGGTGATAGCGCATAATGTATTGCGTGAAGAGCGATTCACGGCGACGTGCCGGTTCTTTCATGCGGTTGATGGAGAGTCCGTGACCGATTGCAGCGGCCGGGTCTCGTGTAAAGTAGAGGTTTGGCATTGGATCCAAAAAGAAGGGGTACGTGTCTTCAATCATTTCATGCAGATGTCGGCGTTTTTCTGGCTTGATCTCCGATTTCCGGATACCGGCCATCACCGTCTCTATCAACATTTCGTTATCAAAATCGAGTAAATACTCTTTTAATGTTTCGTAAGAACCGTTGATATTTGATTTGGACTCCGATAAGATATCCGCGACAAACTTTTCGCGCACACCAGGGAGTGATAACGTTTCGGCCATTAGTTTTTCGAGGTAAAGGACTTCCACACCACGATTTTGAAGCGCACTCGCAAAATAATCGTGCTCTTTTTGAATGACCGGCAAATGGGGAATATCATCGAACAAGAGGCGCTCTAAATATTCTGGAGTAAGGTTCTCTAACTCCCGACCCGGTCGCTTCAGTAATACCGTTTTTAATTCTCCAATTTCTGAATACACATGAATCGGATGTTTCAGCGTCGTATCTTGTGAAATCGGTTGATTCGTCATTGAGATCATCTCGCTTCCTCCTTGTGATTCGGGTGTGTGACTACCCTTACCTTATCACTTTACCAAATTTGCGAATGTCTAATCCGACAGTTCACCTGTTGCCGATTCCGCATTGATATGAATAAATGTTCACTCATGTGAATGAACAAACAATACTCTAGAAATCAGGACGATGGCAAAGGGAAATAAGATGTATGGCTGATGTATAGTATCGCCCTAAAAAATGTAGAAAACTTTTTTTATTCACCGTAAATGAAATTGAAAACGTGAGAGATCAGGATGTGAGCATATGAAAATTGAAGAAACGGAATACAACGAACATGAAGCAGCGCTTCGTACATTGATTCAAAAGGGAGACCCGGTCGATTTTCAAGATCTCTTTCTCTCCCTTCACCCGGGTGAACAGGCGGATCATTTTATCGAACTAAATCAACATGAGCGGTCGTTCGTGTATCGAACCATCTCCCCTGAGGTATTCACCGATCTATTTGAAAAGCTGACGTTAGAGGAACAATGTACATTTATCCAAGAAACACCTCAGTCGTATGCCGTCCGAATCTTGAATGAAATGTATTCGGACAACGCGGCCGACTTGATGCGGGAACTACCCGATGCGTTCATGGACACGCTATTCGAGCAGATGGATGATATTGAGGAACAAGAAGTCAAAGATTTGATGCAGTATCCGGAAGAAACGGCCGGATCGCTCATGACAACTGAGTTTGTCGTCCTTCAAGCTGATAAGACGGTTGGACTGACCCTTGAAGAGTTGCGTGAACTCGGACCAGATGCCGAAACGATTTATTACTTATATGTGGTCGACCAAGCGCACCAACTGGTTGGTGTTGTCTCCTTACGTGATTTAATTGTCGCACCGCTCGAGGCGAAAATTGAAGACATCATGGGGTTCCGCGTCATTTCGGCAAACGTCATGACCGACCAGGAAGACTTGGCCAGGATTGTCCAGAAGTACGATTTGTTGGCCCTTCCCGTTATCGATGATCAGCAAAAGCTACTTGGCATCATCACGGTCGATGATATATTAGATGTCATCGAGCGCGAAACGACAGAAGACTTTGAAGAACTCTCCGCGACGAAAGGTTCGTCTGATATCAACATGAGTCCGCTTGAAGCAGCGAAAAAACGTGCCCCTTGGATTGTCAGCCTCATGTTTCTCGGCATGATTACAGCTTCGACGATTGGCGGTTTCGAAGACACCCTCGAAACGATTGTGCTTCTCGCTGTCTTCATGCCACTTGTCATGGGCTCTGCCGGGAACGCAGCCACGCAATCACTCGTCGTCGCTGTGCGCTCAATTGCACTCGGGACCATCAATCGAAAGAACGTTATGAAGATGATTCGACGCGAACTCGGAACCGGCATCATCTTAGGGATTGCGTGTATGATTGTCATCTTTGGCGTCATCACGCTGCTGTATGACAACATGCTGATCGGTTTCATTGTCGGAGTTTCCATCTTTGCCGCACTCAGTGTCGCCACAATGATCGGCACGGTTGTCCCGCTTCTCATCAATCGCCTGAAGTTAGACCCGGCTGTCGCTTCCGGACCGTTCATCACGACATTGATGGACAACCTAGGGCTCATCATCTACTTCACGGTTGCGACGTCTATGCTTCAGTTTTTTTGACATTCGAAAGAACATTCG
The DNA here is from genome assembly GCF_018617145.1 of Exiguobacterium sp. s75. GTDB lineage: Bacteria > Bacillota > Bacilli > Exiguobacteriales > Exiguobacteriaceae > Exiguobacterium > Exiguobacterium profundum. The sequence continues at coordinate 90,449 of NZ_JACSJQ010000003.1, read as the reverse complement.
ATTATAAAAAGCGGTGCTGATTTTGTCAGCACCGCTTTTACTCGCTATGTTGTTGAGATTCCTCTAACAAACGCTCTTCATTTTCATTGAAAGCCTCGATTTCCTCATCCGTCATCACTTCGTTTCTTTCTTCCACATAAGGATTGTCTTTCAATGATGTCTCTAGTTTGCTCAAGTCAGCACTGAGCCCGCTTTCTTGATAAAGGTTAGGTTTTCCTACCGAAGTCAGTGTCCCTGTCCGATTCACTTTGAAATGTCCCAGTTGTAGACCGACAATCCGATATGCATTCTCCATCACGGGTCCTTCATATCTTTGTAAATACAGCAAAACGGTCTCGTCTCGTTTGACGAGCGGGTCTTCTTCCATATCATTTTGTAAAAGGGTGATCGTATCGGCTGACTTCAGTTGACCATTCACGTCTCGATAGACACGCTGCACTTGAATGTGTGATTCAAAGAATGTGACCGATTGATGTGTAAACGGTTTAGGAGCACTTCTCACTTTGCCGACGATGACAATCGGCGAGCTTGTAGCTAAATCGTCTATGTGTCGGAAGCTTTCGGTCACAGCCAAATCACTCGTGTTTTCTTCTTTCAGCATTTCGCTAAACATGATATAACCTGCTATCACTACAACAGATAACATTCCAATCATCCACTTCTTCACGAGGTCCCTCCCATCGGTCCATCCATCCTCATCGATTTTCTACTCTCGTACGACAAGTACGCAATCGTCCCCACGTTCATGGTTTCTGTATGATTCGATCAAAACAATAGGACTACCTTCTTATAATTTAGGGTATTTCCTACAAATACATATAAAACATAAGTAAGGAATGAGGGGATTTCATGACATTTCAACAAGTACTCTACATACTCGTGACCGGTGCCCTGTTCATGGCGCTCGTCGCTTACGTCTCGTATCGCATGACGAAAGGAAAAGTCGAAAGCGCCGACGATTACTTCTTGGCCGGTCGCGGTCTAACAGGCGTCTTCATCGCGGGATCGCTCCTGTTGACCAACTTGTCAGCGGAACAATTGATTGGCTTGAATGGCCAATCGTTCGCCGGCAACATGTCGGCCATGGCTTGGGAAGTGACGGCCGGTATCGCCGCCATCATCATGGCGCTCTTTTTGTTGCCACGCTTTCTTGGCATCGGGATTTCGACTATTCCTGAATTTTTAAGTCAACGCTATGACGAGGACGTTCGTCGATTGACCGTCCTGTTATTTCTACTCGGCTATATGTGCGTCACGATTCCATCTATGCTGTACTCAGGTGGATTAGCCGTCCTGCAACTGTTCGATGTGCCGGCCCTTCTCGGCATTAGCTTTGAGCAGTCCCTTTGGCTCGTCGTTTGGTTCATTGGGATTATCGGGGCGATTTATGCCATCTTCGGAGGTCTTCGTGCCGTTGCCGTATCGGACACGTTGAACGGGATCGGACTCATCATTATTGGATTCCTCGTTCCGACACTAGGCTTTCTCGCACTAGGGGACGGGAATTTATTGGACGGGATGAAGACGATTGCGACGACGAATCCCGAAAAGTTGAACGCCATCGGTTCCGCTAACGACTCGGTCCCGTTTCTCTCCATTTTCACCGGAATGATTTTTGCGAACTTGTTCTATTGGGCACTGAATCAATACGTGATTCAACGGGCCCTCGGTGCAAAAAACTTAGCGGAAGGACAAAAAGGCGTTCTCTTTACCGGCTACTTGAAATTACTCGTTCCAATCTTCATGTTGTTACCTGGCGTCATCGCGTTTCACTTGTACGGGTCGAACGTCGAGAAGGCAGACCTCGCTTATCCGAGTTTGATTGCCGAGCTGTTACCGATGTGGCTCATGGGCTTTTTCCTCGCCGTCTTGCTCGGTGCCGTATTCAGCTCGTTCAACTCGCTCTTGAATAGTATCGCGACGCTCTTCGTACTCGACATTTACAAACCGAAGTTTAAACCGGATGCTTCTGACCAAGATTTGATTCGCGTCAGCAAATGGTTCGGGACGTTCGTTGCACTCGTCTCGTTCTTTGTCGCCCCGAATCTTATGTATGCGCCAGATGGCTTGTGGGACTTGATTCGTCGCTTCACCGGTTTCTTCAACATCCCGATTCTCGTCATCGTTTTAATCGGGATGCTTGTTAAACGTGTGCCGCCAATCGCCGCGAAGACCGTCGTCTTTTTCCACGTCATCGCCTACTATTTCCTCGTGTGGGGAACGAAACAATGGTTCGACGTCGAAATCGGCATCAACTTTATCCATATTTACGGAATCCTCTTCGTCATCGAAACGGGAATCATGCTCGTATTTGCGCGTGTACGACCGATGCTGCAAGCAAATCCGATTCAAATCGAACTCGGACGAGTCAAACCGTGGCGGCATGCCCTTTCGACATCGATTTTGCTCGTCGCTTCGATGATTTTCGTTTACCTTGTCTTCTCACCGATCGGACTCGCTTATGCGAACGGCATCGTCTCCAAATGGTTTGTTCCAGTGACAACGGGACTTGTCGTCGTCACGTCCGTGCTCATGTGGGCATCTTATCGCTACGGCATTTCTCGTTATGAACGCTATCTAAACAATTTAGGTGAAGACTCGTCTGACGTAGAAGAAGTAAGCAGCTAAACCAATAGACCTCCTTGAACTTACGCGTCAAGGAGGTCTATTTTTTGTTGTCGCTTTCGTTCATACATGACATCGTCCGCACGTTGCCAAAGCGCCTCAATCGTTTCCGGACAAGATGCCCATGCCAACCCGATGGCAACGGAAATCCCTTCTTGTAGACAAGCCGCTTCAATTTGACGAACCATTCGTTCACATGCGTCTTTAGGCATCATTTCTAGAAACAAGACGAACTCATCTCCTCCTAAACGATAGACGGATGATTCGATGTCTTGAAGGATTGTACCGACTCGTTTCAATAAACAGTCACCAGCTGAATGCCCTTCTTCGTCATTCACGACTTTCAAATCGTTCACATCCAGCACGATGATTCCGACGTCACACGCATTTCTTGCTTGAGCAATCGTGTCTTCAAACGCCCGACGATTGAAGACACCGGTCAAGCTATCGTGGCGACTTTCATACATGAGACGTTCACGCTCGGTCATGGCTGCTTCGATGTTCCGAATCACACCTTGAACCGCTACGATTTCATCATTCTGATAGATCGGCGTGGTGTATTCCTCGAACCATACATAAGTGCCGTCATTCGTGCGCCATCGCTGAAGAATCGCTTCTTCATAGTTGACGCGTCCCGCCACTTTATCGAGCAGGAGACGTCGATCATCCGGATGGATTCTCCGAAAACAATCTTGTGCATCTGAATAACTTCGCATCACCGTTCCTTCTCCGAGATATAAGTCTAAAGAAGGACTGATGTATCGGAAACGCCAAGTCGGTTTCGTTTCAAAAATATAAATGACATCTTTCGTTTGATTCCCGAAATGCATAAACGAAAGAGACTGTGCATGTGGCTGTGGACGTTTGGATAACCACAAGGCAATCAAAAATCCAACGAGTACCCCCCAGAAGAATAACGTCATTGAATCCACTTCCTCTCTGTTCGCCCATATCGTACCACGTTCGAGGTCAGACACCTGTCTCAATTCCTGTTATTTGGTAAATGTTTTTTTGAAAATTGAGTAAATTTTAGAGAGATTGTGATGGACATGATATAGTCGACTTATTGAATCACTCAATACATGGAGGTTTCTCATGCCACATTTCACACATCCATCGATTGACGAGACATTTTCGGGTGTCTATTTGCTCACCAATCGAAACGGATCAATCCACCAGTCTTACGGCTATGCGAATCGCTCAGAACAGATTCAACATGACGTGACGACACGGTTCGGGATCGCGTCCGGTTGCAAACTGTTTACAGCAATCGCGATTTGCCAGTTAGTCGAGCAAGGGAAACTATCCTTTTCCACCTCGCTTGACTCATTTCAAACATTTGCCTTACCTCATCTGTCACCAAACGTCACCGTACATCAGTTGTTGACGCACACATCAGGAATCCCTGACTATTTTGATGAATCCGTCTCTGATGACTTTGAAGCGCTATGGCGTGATATCCCGATGTATCGGCTTCAACAGTTACGTGATTTTTTACCGTTGTTTCAACAAAAATCTATGAAAGACGAACCGGGTTCTCGATTCTCCTACAATAATGCAGGATATATTCTGTTAGGGTTGATTGTAGAAGATGTGACCGGGCAATCTTTCACCGACTATGTCGAACAATCGATTTTTCATCCTGCTGGTATGATTGATTCTGGATACTTTTCACTCGATGCCTTGCCTTCTAGAACAGCACTCGGTTATATTGACCACTCGGACGGCACATGGCGTACAAACCAATATGCGATTCCAATCAAAGGAGGAGCAGATGGTGGCGCGTATGTGACCGCTCAAGACATGACTAAATTTTGGAAATCGCTGTTTTCACATCAGCTTCTTGATACCGCTTCTACGTCGCTTCTTTTGACACCACACGTGACGGTTAATGACCGCGGCGGGAGTTATGGATACGGACTTTGGATTCAACATCACGCATCGGGAGATGTCTATAAATATCACGTGATGGGCTATGACCCTGGTGTCAGTTTCCATTCTGGTTACTATCCAGAAATCGATACCATCTCGGTCATTTGTTCAAATCAATCAGATGGGGCGTTCGACGTCATGAAACAGATTGAAATGCAGATTGGAGAACGGATTGAATGAACATTCGTACTTATATGGAATCAGACTTTGACTCGATTCAACAACTTAATCGCGATGAAGGTTGGAGCCAATTGGTAGAACGTGACGCGTTGACCCGTGAGGCATGGCGTCAATCAAACGTCACCTATGTGATGGAGTCTGAAAATGGAAAGATTGTCGCTTATTTGCGCGGATTGACTGATACGACAGTCAGTTTGTATGTTTGTGAACTGTTGGTCGCTTCTACATATCGTAGACGTGGTCTTGGCGAACAGTTACTCCAACACGTCCATACACTTTATCCAGACACACGGCTTGAGATGCTCGCAAGTCAAAATTCCCACACATATTACGAGAAATTACGGTTTCGTCCGTTCTACGGTTTTCGGAAAACGATTCACGAATAGGAGGAATGTATATGAAACTTGCTCTCATCACAGGCGCATCGCGTGGTCTCGGCCGTTCCATCGCTCAGGAACTACAAGCTAGAGATTACGAGGTGGTCGGGCTCTCTCGCTCACAGGCGGAAGACGTTACGTATCAGCAACGATCAGTCGACCTATCAAACGTTTCGGGGATTGATGCAGTCATTCGGGAGATCACACCGTTTCTAGAGCGGGCTGATTCGGTTTTGCTCGTTCAAAATGCAGCATGGATTGAACCGATTCATCGTGTCGGACAATTAGATGGTGAGAAAGTGACCGCTCATGTCCACGCCAACCTGCTTGCGCCGATGCTATTGGCGAATGCGGTCCTCGCTTTCAACAAGCCGACCGATTTGATTCATGTGACCTCTGGCGCTGCTAAGCGTCCGATCTCAGGTTGGAGCGCATATTGTGGCACGAAAGCAGGACTCGATCATTTCACAGAGACACTTGCACTAGAGCTAGAAGGAACCTCACATCGTGCAGCTCTATTCAATCCAGGTGTGATGGATACGTCGATGCAGGCGGAGATTCGTTCTTCTTCGAAAGAGGCGTTCGCTGACCTTGAACAATTCCGTTCATACGAAACAGAAGGACGACTCCGCTCTCCTGAAACGGTTGCTCGTGTATTTGCTGAACAGTTAATTGACCGCCCCCTAGAAAATGGCAAGACCTATTCGATTTACGACTTGATTAAATAATTTACCAGGTCAAAAAAAGAAACACCCTTCTCTCGTCAAACCGTCTACACTACATGCATAGATACGTGAAAGGGTGAATTTTATGAAAACCATTGCTGGAGGATTACTGCTATTTGGACTGTTCAGCCTCACCATGTCATTCACAATGATTGGAGATACCGCCGTCGTCGGGGCGATGGTGAGTGGTGTCTCAATTTTATGTAGTGTCGGCTTATTATTTGGAGCGACTGAACTCAGTCGGATTCGTCACGACCTGCTCCACGACAAAAAAACGTCTCTCCCATCTGAATGAGGGAAAGACGTTTTTGATTCAATCTTCTTCGTATTCCTCTAATAGATCATCAACATCGTATTCTTCGAAGTCGTCTTCATCAATAAAGATATCGCGATCGTTCACGACATGAATCGGACCATTGGCCACATCGATTCGAATCGTCCACGCCCAAGGAATGCGTAACCGGTTATAGACACCTGTCCAGAACTCCATTGACTCTTGCTCATACTGTTCAAATTCTGTCAGAAGTTCTTTGAACGACACGCCTGTTAACTGGAAGTTTGAATCTTGGAGCCGTTGAAGCGCATGATGCTTCGCTTCTAATTCGGCCGCTCGAACCATTTCCTCAGCTGTCGCCATCTCCAGGATCGTCCCGTCCGGTGGGAGAATATCGTATACGTTGAACAATTCGCCTTCTTCTACTTCTACATCGTCAAACTCATAGTCATCGTGCCGCATACTACATTCCTCCTTACGCAATTTGAATCCCCTCTATTGTACCACTCTCTACCCGTTTCCCCCTAAAGATTCGTGCATATATTTCATTTTGTGAGGGAAAGACTGTTAGAGTGAAGACATCCATAGGAAAAGAGGTTAAGCAGATGAATGAATCATTCCAAGCACTCGTGCTCGACCAGCACGAGGAACGCCTTCATGCCGAAGTAAAAGAAGTACAAGCCGATGTCCTTCCGAAAGAAGAGGACGGAAATGTGTTAGTGGAAGTTCACTACTCTGCGTTGAACTATAAAGACGCGCTCGGATTAACGACTTCTGGTAAAATCGTCAATCGCTATCCGTTCATTCCGGGATGCGAATTCGTTGGAACTGTCGTCGAATCAGACCACCTCGACATCAAAGTTGGCGACGAGGTAATCGCCACTGGTTTCGGGATTGGGGAACGGCACTTCGGTGGATTTAGCCAGTATGCGCAAGTACCGGGGAAATGGCTCGTGAAGTTACCGAAAGGAATGAGCATGCGAGATGCAATCGCCATCGGAACACCAGGACTTACCGCCATGCTTTCCGTTGATGCACTCGAACACGCAGGTGTGCGTCCGGGTGAAGAAGTACTTGTCACAGGCGCGACAGGTGGTGTCGGAAGCTTCGCGATTACGTTGCTTCGTCGTCTCGGCTACCATGTCGTCGCCTCCACCGGCAAAACAGATTCACCATACTTACGCTCACTCGGTGTCGAGACGATCATCGATCGAAGCGAATTAGAAGGCCCTGCCCATCCCCTCGCCAAGCAACGTTTCGATGCCGCTATCGATTCGGTCGGTGGAAATACACTCGCCAACATCTTGAGCCAGATACGATATGAAGGTGCTGTCGCCGCATGCGGTCTCGTCGGAGGCGCAGAGTTGCCAACGAGCGTCTATCCGTTTATTTTACGCGGCGTGAAGCTCATCGGCATCGATTCGGTCATGCAACCCATGGTTCGTCGTACGAACGCATGGGAACGTCTCGAAGAACTCATCGACCCGAAAGTTCTCAATGAGATGATCCATGAGATTCCGTTACACGACGTCCCTCGCCACGCCGAAGCGATGATGCGTGGTGAATTGAGTGGTCGCACCGTCGTCCGTCTTCGCTAAGTCCATCAAAAGAGGCTGAATCATTCACGATTCAGCCTCTTTCCTCTCTATTCTCCATGGTGTGGAATCAGATAGTGAATCCGGCAGGTGCGTCTTTCACGACGACGAGTACTTTGCCTTGATCTAACTTCTCTTCGAGACGCTCTGATTCTTCTTTTGTGAAGCCGAGCTCTTGAAAATCGGCTCGCAGTTCGTCTCCTTTTTTGCGGAACACATTTTTGGCGGCTGTCCCCAAACCGACGTCACTTGCCGAGACGGTGTTCGCATCGGCATTATCCGCGACACGTTTACTCCGATCATCGTCATGTGTGATGACGTAGATGTTGGATTCATCAATCCCATTTGTTTTCATCGATTGAACGGCGGTGACGACTTCTTCATCATTTGTAAATTCTTTGTACAAAACTGACATGTCTATTCTCCTCCTTCAATTCTACTACATTACTAGGTATTACCTTCCTTCACATTCTTCACACATTAAAAAACGATGACAAACGTCATCGTTTTGTTAAACGGCGGGCTCTTGGCCTTTTCGTTTTTTCAATTCTTCCAATAAAATGTTTGATTCATTAAATGGAATCGACTGTCGACCGATTCGTTCAATGTGGTCATGTCCTTTTCCGACAACCACGACACGCTTTCCTTCTAACGCTTGCGTGGCCGCATGTCGAAGGGCCTCTTCCCTTGCTTCAAACGTCACATACTTCACATCCGGTTGGATACCTTTTACTAAATCACGAATGATTTGTTTTGGGTCTTCCATGCGGACATCATGTACGGTGACAATCACCTCATTCGAATAGCGACTTGCGATACGTCCCATATCTTGACGTTTCGTAGGATCACGGTCTCCTGCCGCACTTAACACGACGACAAGTGCACGGTTATCTTGTTGCAATGTAGACAAACATTTCTCTAGCCCGTCTGGTGTGTGGGCATAGTCGATATAAATCTCAGCATCCTCTGTAGCTAAACGCTCCAACCGCCCTTTTGGCAAGGTGAGTCCTGGAACATTTGAAACAATGGTCCGTAGCGCCATATCGGAAGTCGACACAAGTCCGATTGCCGCTGCTAAGTTCGCCGCATTGAACGCCCCCATGAACCGAACGGGCACTTCGAGCTTGAACTCCTTCATCCTGACGAGTACCGTCTCTTCACGCCAAATCACTTGGATGTCGGCTTCGATTTCCTCTTTTGTACTATACATAATGGCTTGACGTGTCGGCGCAAACTCAGCCATGACATGACTAGCCGGATCTTCCGCATTTAACACAATCGCCTCACCGTTCGTCACTTCCACCTGTTCAAACAATCGCGCTTTTGCCCGGGCATACTCATCCATCGAACGATGGTAGTCCAAATGATCATGCGTCAAATTCGTAAACGCGGCCGCATGAAAGTGGATGCCCGCTACGCGACCTTCCATCAAGGCATGCGATGATACTTCAAGTACGCAATCCGTGACGCCTGCATCAACCATTTCTGCTAAGATGCGATGTAAGACGACGGCTTCTGGTGTCGTATTGGCTGTCTCAACCGTTTGATTATGAAAACGCGCACCAATCGTACTAACGATTCCGGCACGACGTCCTGAAAGACGCAACAAGTCATAAGTCAATGTCGCTGTCGTAGTTTTTCCATTCGTTCCTGTCACACCGTATATACGCATCCGATGAGAGGGGTGATCATAAAATACACTCGCAACCGCTCCTGCCGTCTGTTTCGTATCGGCAACAACCACATTCGGTACATCGAGATCGAGTGGATATTCTGAGATGACCGCACTCGCACCGTTGGCGACGGCGTCTTCTGCGAACTTATGACCGTCAACCGTATAGCCGCGAATGCAAATAAAGACATTCCCTGAACTGACCTTCCTAGAGTCCGTTTCGACTCCGGTCACCCATGGATCAAAGATGTCATCCATCTCATTTTTTAAAATGGCGGATAAACGTTTCGTTCTCATGCTGTGTACGTCCTTTCTCATGGGTGTCGCTAGGTTCATAAAACCTTATCGTCATGTTACTAGATTTTAACGGCAATTGAGATGACAAATATATTACTTCCCGTTTTCAAAGGAAAGCAATCACTTCACAAAAAAAACCTAGACGTTTCATTCACGTACTAGGTTCCTCTTCCTTAAATGCTAAGTGATGTTTTATTAGCTCTAGCTCAAGGACGCGAAGGGCATTCGGTCCAATACCATGCCAACTCGCAACCTCACGGCGTGTATAGGGACACAAGTCATGTAAGGATTCGACTTCTTTGGCAACTAAGGCTCTTTTAGCTGGCGCAGCTAATTTCGGTAAGGCAATCATCCAATCTCCGCCTTCCGTTTTCTAAGTCGTTCGTTGATGGGAAGACAGGCGAGTACTTGTTCGATTCGAAACGTTCGTTTCGCTTGTTTGTTCAAATCCCACGCTAAGACATGTTCTCCCCGCACTTTGAGCAACTTGACCCGTCTTTTTGAAAACACTCCATGTCGATCCACATATACCATTTCTGTGACCAGACCCGAACGCATCCATCGTAACAATTCTTCTCTCATCCTGTTTTTCCCTCCTTTTATTTATTATAAGTATACAGAACATTTGTTCTCATTTCTATTGATAAGCTGTTCGCTGATTCAAATTTCGATTATGATGAAGGAAATCAAATGAGAGAGGAAAAAAACGATGACTTATGTATTGTTACTGATCTTGGCTGCCTTTTTATTTGGGGCCATGATTTTCGCTGCACTGGCGTTACCAAACCTTCGCAACATTTTATTCAATCGTGGCAGTCTGTTCAATCAACAGAGTGAAACTGTCACTTGTCCGAAGTGTAAAACATCATTTAAACGCGCGCCGGGAGATGCACAGACTTGCCCGAATTGTTATCACACGTTTTGAATCGTTGTAGGGTATGCATATTCGACCGCTATTCTTCATATTCATTGGTTTGAACGGGAGCAAATGAGTGAAAGAACAGAGAGGATGCTTTATCTGAGTAAAGTTCCTGATTCTTTTATCGTTGAAACCTTCATTCCATACGAAAGGAGTTGCATATGCTTCCTACACTCGATGAACGCCTGGTCAATCAAATCCGTCTTAAAAATCGCCAAGCCTTAGAACATTTATACGCGCGCTATGAAAGTTTACTTTATCGATATGCGCTTCATTTGAATAACCATCCTACAACTGCAGAGGCGGCCATGACCGATTTATTTTGTCGGATTTGGCAACAACGTCTCGACTTCAATCCACATTCCGAAACGATTCGTGCGACCCTCATCCGTTCTTTAGAGGAAATCATGCACTATATGAAAGAGGACAAATCAGATTCCAATACTTCTAAAATCCCTTCTGCATAAGGTTTTGTTGTCATCTCCGGATACATCTGTTTTGCCTGTTCAGTCGCATTGCCCACTAAATAACCTTTTCCAACATGCGCTAACATCCCAAGGTCATTCCCACTGTCGCCGAACGCATACGCATCTTTGCGTGAAAAGGAAGCAGTGGCGCATACATATCGAACACTGGATTCTTTCCCGGCATGGAGCGGGTAAAAATCAATATCCCATGCATCCATCGGATCACCTGCCTTCGGATTGCATCGGCTGATATTGACGGCAATCCCTTCTTGATCAGCTAGCATGCGAAATGTTTCACTCCAAGACCCGATTTGGTCACGGAGGTAATAACTCCGGATCCAAGGACTCGTCCCAAAATCCGGTTGCGCCTCTAGTTCAACCTGCATCTGTCCAATCTGTGACGCAACACGTTCCACACGAGATACAAAGTCACTTGGGAATGACGCTTGATACGGTTTTTCTAAGGAAAACGTTCCGTCTAGGTCAATCCGATACAATTCCGTACCTAAACTTGAAGCGATACGGTGTGGCCAAAAGCGAAGGTTTGCCTGCTCAACTTTTGCCTGTAGCGATTCGAGTGAACTACCTGTCACCCACATCGTTGACAATCGATGGGAATATTGTTCCAAAAAATCTTCGAGCCGACGAACGGATGCCAATTGTTCCGGTGTACAGGCATGAGGAAAGTAGGTCTCATCAAAATCAAAACATATGAGGATGTGTCCCTCATTCGTAAATCGCTTCATGATCTCGTCTCCTTATCGTTTTCTCTTCCTCCTATAGTACAATGAAACAAAGGAGGCATCTTATGATTTCACGAATCTCTCGAGCTTATTGCCAAATGAGTAGCTTGATTACCGGATTTTTTATTGTCTTTTCTTTTCTTTTTGGCATTCGCACATACTTCTTTTGGGCGACGGTGAGCGCTCCCTTAACCGCAATCGGATTGATGCTGATGACGACGATTGGGCTAAGTGTCATCACCTACCTTCTTTCAGAGAAATTAAGATTATTCATTTATTCGAAGCTTCCGGATCAAGCAGTGACATGTTCAATAAATAGTCACACAAAATAGGCATCCATTTTTCGATTTTATACGTTAGATCAATACAAGGGACATCCCTTCTGCGCAAAGGAGTATGTTATGACTGACTTAGAGTTATATGAGCGTGTCAGGCAAAAGGACAAAGAGGCGCTCGAAATATTGTATGATCGATACGAACGCATTTTATACGCATTCGTCCTACAACTGACAAAAGATCGTGATTTGGCGGAAGAAGCCATGCAAGAAGTATTCATCAAACTTTGGCGTGGCGGAGGCGTTTACGATGAGGCAAAAGGAAAGTTTCGTTCTTGGCTCTTCACGATGAGTCGGCACGTAGCCATCGACTTAATTCGGAAGCGTAAACCGGATCTACAACTAGACGAATCTTACGCTGAGGCCATTCCTTCCGAGTCACCGTCCGTTGAGAAAGAAGTCGAGTGGCAAGAAGAGCGTGCTCAAATCGAGACAGCCATGGCCACATTACCTGCCGAACAGCAGCAGGTCGTCCGACTCATGTATTTCCAAGGACTGAGCCAGCAAAAAATTGCTGATGCATGTGGCATCCCGCTCGGAACGGTAAAAGGAAGGATTCGACTGGCGCTGAGGCAACTGAGGAAACAGTTATCCCATGAATTCATCGGAAAGGAGGTAGAACAATGAACGCATGCGACCAATTGATTGACTACTTCAACCAACATTTAACGGAAGAAGAGCGAATGAAATTTGAACAACATCTGGCAACGTGTAAGGACTGTCAAGAAGAGCTCGAACAACTTGAAGCTCTTGTCGGTGGCGTCGCGTTCTTGTCTACTCCGACTGAGCCACCCCGAGGCATGAAAGCGCGTGTCCTCGATCGTGTATTCGAAGAAGAAGACAATGAACCCGTCACAACAACCGACACTTCTACATCAGTTCCACCGGCGACACCGTTTAAACAGAAGAAGAAACGGAACGTACCGGTCTGGGGAATGGTCGCTTTAGCAGCGGCGCTCCTACTCTCTTTGATTGGAAACGGGTATCTGCTCACCAATCAACCCGATTCACCTGGCATCACACTGACCGAATCAATCCCACTTGAAGGTGAGTCTGAAGGAACCGCTTATCTTGCAGAGCAGGACGGAACGACACAACTGATCGTCCAAACGAACGGCCTAGCCTCACTCGATGCCAATGAGGTGTATCAAGTATGGCTCTTAAAAGATGGTGCCCCGATTCCGACCGGCGCTTTCGTCACCGATGATAAAGGGAACGGGACGGTCATCTACACACTCGACTCGGATGAAGTCGACGTCGACTGGGATACCGTCGCCGTCACAAAAGAACCGAATCGCGGAAATGAGACGCCACAAGGTGAAATCGTCTTAAGTGCTAGTCTTTAATTCTTGAACCGGACACATTCGTTGTCCGGTTTTTTGTTATGATGAACCAAAGGAGTGAATGGGATGCAAAAACCAAAAATCGGTATTGTCGGACTTGGAAATATCGCTCAAAAAGCGTATTTACCCATCCTTTCGATTCATCCTCGAATCGAGGTGGTCGGCGCCTTTTCCCCGAACACATCTAAGCGAGACACGATTTGTCAAACATACCGAATGACCTCATTCGACACATTGAATGATCTCGCCTCATCTATCGATGCAGCGTTCGTACATAGTTCAACTGAAACCCATTATGACATCGTATCGTATCTACTAGAACACGGGGTCGATGTTTACGTTGATAAACCCCTCGCCGCAACGGTAGAAGAAGCAGCGCAACTCGTTGAACAAGCTGAAAGACTTGGTCGAAAGCTGATGGTCGGGTTCAACCGACGCTTTGCACCGATGTATATGCGTCTACAACATGAGTCCCCTACCCACATGATTGATGTGGTGAAGCATCGAGAGAACGATGTCGGTCCAAAGGATGCAACCTTCACCTTACTCGATGATTACTTACATGTCGTCGATACGTTACGTTTTCTCGCTGGTACCGAGCTCACACTCGTCTCAGGTCAAGTCGAGATCAATGACAAGCATGAGCTTCGATTTGCCCGCCACGTGTGGCAAGACGAGCACGGAATGCACACGACATCGATGCATCGCACGGCCGGAGTGAATCACGAGCACGTCTCGATCGTTCGTGACGGAGAACGGTTGGCCGTCGACGAGATGGTCACGCTACATCGTTTCAAGCACGGTCGACATGAAGTCGAAACGTTCGGTTCATGGGACACGACACTCGTGCAACGAGGATTCCAGGGCGCGATTGACCATTTCATTTCTGCACTCATCGATGATACAGCGATTTTAACCGACGGTCGTACCGCACTTGAGACACAACGACTGGTCACGAACTTAATCAACTAAAGGAGGGATACACATGGATTTCTTTTTCTACATCATGGTCATGGTGATTGTCGTTTCATCGGTCGGCGCCAATACAATCATTAAAACGAGAGAAGCGCGTGTCGAAGAACGTCGCTTGAAGATTGAAGAAGAGAAACTTGCCATCCAGCGTCTTGAACTCGAAATGAAGCGCGAACAAGACAAACTCGAGCATCGTGGCTTTTAATCAAAAACGGACGCCCTCTAAACATGAGGGCGTCCGTTTTGTCGTCAAAGATTTCGTTCTGAAGTGGGCAGTTGTTGTCTTCGTTCCGCAAACGTCGACCACGTCACCGCCGTCATGATACAACCGGCACCGATAAAGAAATTCAGATGGAGCGTTTCGTTCAAAACGAGCCACCCGAGCGTCCCACCAACCAAGGGTTGAAAGAAGAAAAAGAGTGACCCGACACTCGCATCCATCAACTCAAGTCCTTTGTTCCAAAAGAAAAACGCTCCTGCCGTCGATACGACACCGATATAGAGAACACTGAGCCAAAGGACACCATTCAATTCTGGAAAGCCGTTTTGAATGACCTCTATACTCATCAAAGGGGTCATCAACAACCAGGCAACTCCAATCGCAAACGTCGTCAGTGTCAACGTCGATAAGGTCTGTGTTCCGATTTTGACGTAAATGGACATGAGCGCCCACGTCACGGCGGCTAATACGAGTATAAAACTGCCTAAGCGATACGTCCCTTCCCCTTCCCAACCGACGACGATGAGAACACCGACCGTTGCCAGCCCAAGCGCTCCAATCTTGACAGGAGTCAGTCGTTCTTTCAATAAGATTCGGGCAAATAAGACCATGAAAGCTGGTGTCGCTGCGGTCACAAGGGAGCCGGTATGTGCATCCGATAGCTTCGTTCCGATAAATTGAAACGAAATCGAAGCGACGTATCCAATGACGCCGACGAGTCCGATCCACTTCCAATCCGCCCGTCGAATCGATTCCCGTCCAAACCGAAACCAAACGACGAAAAGGACCATAAATGCAACAGCGTATCGTAACCAGACGAACGTGAACGGTTCAATATATGCGAGCGCATATTTACTGACCACATACATCCCGCCCCATATACTCGCCGCAAGTGTCAAACTGAGTGCTCCTAGCCATTCTTTCCTCATTTCTTCGCCTCCTCGATGGCGACTATATACGACATCCTTGCTTCCATTTCCTTTATTTTCATTTATTTTCATTGTCAGTCGTAAGAAAAACGCTTACAATCAAGATATAGATGAATGAAAGGAGGGAGAAAGGTGAAATTTGTCGGACGTACGCATTGGACAACTGAACATTTGTACATTTTGCGTGCGATTTTTCACGATGTCGCTTAATCAAGGGACCCGTCTGTCCTTTTTTAGACATTGCTGAATATACGACAAAGCGCCTCTCTCTTTCTAAACCGAGCGCTTCTTTGTGCTCGGTTTTTTTGATAGGCCCTAACTTTAGGAGGAACCTATTATGTTGATCGATCTTCAACACATTCAAAAACAATACGGTGGGCACACCGTTCTCACAGATGCGAATTTATTCATGAACGAAAACGAACGAGTCGGTCTTGTCGGCCGAAACGGCAGTGGCAAAACGACGCTTTTACGAATCCTTGTCGGCTCTGAAGAGCATGACGCCGGTACGATTTACCGCCGACAACGACTCTCTATCGGCTATTTGGTGCAGCTTCCTGACTACCCTGGACGCAGTGGTCGTGACGTCCTCTATACTGCTTTTGAGGAAGTGACTCGCCTGAGTGAAAAAATGTCTTCCCTCGAGCAAGAGATGGCGACGTCCGAACAGCTCGAACGCCTTCTCGAATCATACGGTGCCATTCAAGAACAATTCGAACATGCGGGTGGATATGTCTACGAGTCAAAAATCAGCGCAATGATTGATGGACTCAAATTGACCTCATTCGTGGACCAACCGTTCGATACGCTAAGCGGGGGCGAGCGTACAAAAATCGGTCTCGCCTTAGCACTCCTTCAGGAACCAGAGCTACTCATTTTGGACGAACCGACGAACCATCTAGATTTAGAAGCGATGACTTGGCTCGAATCCTATTTACAGGATTACGATTCAGCGCTCCTCATCGTCTCCCATGACCGGGTCTTCTTAGATGCGGTCGCCACACGAATCGTCGAGTGCGAGGATGGAGAATTGACGAGTTATCCTGGGAATTATACGGACTTCGTTGCCCAAAAAGAAAAACAGTTGCTTGACCAGTTTCACGCTTACACGGAGCAACAGAAGAAAATCAAAAAAATGAAGGAAACGATCCGGCAGTTGCGGCAATGGGCCAACGAGGGCAATCCGCCGAATGAAAAGTTCTATCGTCGCGCCAAATCGATGGAAAAGGCTCTCGAACGAATTGAACGAATCAAGCGACCACAACTCGAAGCCGAGCAACCGAATATCCAGTTCACGACGAACGGGCGAACCGGGCGCGACGTCTTCGAAGTAAATGACGTGACACTTATCTATGATCGTCCTCTATTTGAAGACGTGCACTTCTACACAGGGTACGGGGAACGCGTCGCCATCGTCGGACCGAACGGGAGTGGAAAGTCTTCGCTTTTGAAAATATTGCTCGGTGAAGTTATCCCGCAAGCCGGAACCGTAAGGCGAGCCGACCAAGCCAAAATCGGCTATCTATCGCAACACATCACGTTCGATGAGTCACATCGCTTAATCGAGGCGTTTCGGGACCGGATTGCAGTCGATGAAGGCAAAGCGAGACACCTTCTCGCTCAATTTCTGTTTTACGGCGCGAGTGTGTTTAAACCGGTCACGAATTTGAGCGGCGGGGAGAAGATGCGACTCATGCTTGCCATCCTCGTCCATGAAGAAATCAATGTCCTTGTCCTAGATGAGCCGACGAACCACCTCGATATCGAATCGAGAGAGGCACTTGAAGAGGCACTCGAACGTTTCCCTGGAACGGTCGTTACGGTTTCCCATGACCGCTACTTCTTGAATAAGCTGTTCCCTATCACGTATTGGCTCGACGGGACGATGACACGTTTCGAAGGTAACGTCGCCTATGCCCTCGACAAGCGTGGACAGGCATCGAAAGATGAACCTAAAACGGAACACATCAAACGATCAAAATCGCTGAAGCAGACGAAACCCGCTCCATCTACGGTTGATGAGGAAACTCACCTGACCCAATTAGAGACAGAACATCGGGCACTGCTCCAACGGATGAATGAATTGGATGACCTTGATGAATTGATGGCGTTACAACGACAAGTTGATGCATTGCAAAAAGAAATCGATGACGTGATGACACGTTTGCTCGAATCTTTATAACCTAATATAGAGAAGCGGCACCCAATCAAGGGCGCCGCTTCTTTTGCTCGAATCGAATCTGTATGAAATAGCCGATGACCGCGATAGCCATCAACCCAATTGGGAGTATGCGGTAAAGACCTTCCATCGTTCCCGTTGTCAAAAGAATCACTCCACTAAGGAACGTCCCAAACCAATATAGCTTTGGCATATGATCCCTCCATCGGTTGCATTCACTCAATAGGATACCACAAGAAAAGCGCCCTCACTCGGCGCTTTTCTTGATTCTCTAGTCCCCGGACTTTCATCCAACCAAGCCCTTGCTCGATTGACCGTCCCATCCATGATTTGGTTCGACTAGAGATGTCCAAGCCAACGTGACGCATCATTCCAATCCGTTCATCGTCCATTGGTTCACCAATTGTTTTTCATTCGAAAACATGAAATTGAATAGGTGACTCATAGACATTTTGATCGAATGGGCACGAGAGGACTTGGCACCTATGATGTCCACTTCTGACGCGGATCATGTGGAATTCCGTATACAAACAGTCTGTCTGGTATGCTTGCTCGTATGGCAAGCAGAGGCCGACGCATCATCGTTTGGAATACACGATTCACGTTCATGTGGGCTTTGCCCATTCCTTTCATCCATAAGCGACAGGTGACGAAAGTGCCTCCCCGTTCCCCGACTCATTTCAGAAAGTGAATGGTTACATGTATACAATATCCGTTTTAAGTGAGATTCAATCCTCGTTCACGATTTCTCCATAATCCAATTCATACATAATGCGTCAGCGCGTAAGCGACCCCGTCCTCTTCTACATCCTTTGTAATATGCGTGCTCAAATCTTTTAACGGATCCACAGCATTCCCCATCGCAATCCTTGTTTCTGCCACTTCGAACATCGACACATCATTCAGATTGTCTCCGATGGCGACGACATCACGCATCGGAATCTGATAATGCTCAGCTAGCTGTTTCAAGGCTGCGCCTTTACTCGCATGAGGATGTCCGATTTCAATTTTCGTCCACCCCGCAGTCGTAATCAAAATATCGTTCCGTGGTTCATAGATTTTACGCAACCGGTGTAGCTTTCGGCGATCGAACGAATAGACAAACACCTTGTACACTTCATCTCGTTCAAAGTCGATGTCTGCCATCGAATCCATATATGTCAGACCGAACTGCTCATTTTGGATTTCAATCTCACGTTCCGCCCACTCACGGGTGAACGATTGATCATGTGGCAACACCTCATTGAGTTCCCGTTTTAATAAATCACTCCCTGAACGGAGTACTTTCACTCCCGCATTCGTATAAAATTCGACGTACGCATCATCTGCGTTCGCGATTTCCCATAGCTCGTCTACAACCGTTTGATCCATCGCATGATAGTAAATTCGCTCGTTCTCATAAAACCCGATTGCTCCGTTACCTGACAAAATCGGACAGACGAGGTCACTTCGCTTCAACAGCTCCTCGATATCATGAATCGAACGTCCTGAACAAATCGTGACGATATCACCCTGTTCTTGCCGACGACGAATCGCCTCCTGGTTTGCCTTTGTTATCACGCCCGTGCGCGATAACAGCGTCCCGTCTAAATCAATCGCAATCAATTTCATATCGTTCCCTCCTCCTTAGTTCTTTTCCCGATTCAACTGCGTAAAACACGATGAAGGGAATACCAATGTGTATGATGTCTACCTGCCCTCGTTGTTTGTTGACTTCCTTATGTCCGATTGCTACGATTTTGACAACGTACAAGCTTTAAAGGGGGAATATGGGGAGATGAACGATTTCACACGTGCTTACGCACAACAACTAGACAAACAAGACCCGCTCGCATCGTATCGGGAAGAATTTTATTTACCGGAACACGGGATTTATATGGATGGGAATTCACTCGGTCTCTTATCGAAACGAGCCGAGCGCACACTCCTTGAATCGCTTGCGGACTGGAGAGAGCTCGGGATCGACGGCTGGATGTCAGGTCGCCATCCTTGGTTCAACTTGTCCGAAGAGTTGGCCGCACTGAACGCGCCGCTCATCGGTGGAAAGCCGGAAGAAGTGATGGTCACTGGTTCGACGACCGTGAACTTGCATCAACTCGTCGCATCGTTCTTCAAACCGGATGGCAAACGCACGAAGATTTTGGCAGACGCCCTCACGTTCCCGTCTGACATTTACGCTTTAAAGAGCCAGCTCGAATTGCGTGGACTCGACCCTTCTGAGCACCTCGTTCAAGTCGACAGTCCGGATGGGCGCTTCTTGGTAGAAGACGACTTGATTGCCGCGATGACCGACGAGATTGCCCTGATCGTATTGCCGACCGTCCTCTATCGCAGTGGTCAGATTTTAGATATGCCTCGTCTAACGAAGGCGGCACACGAGCGTGGAATTTTGATCGGCTTCGATGCCTGTCACTCCGTCGGCGCCATCCCTCATGACTTCCACGACTGGGGTGTCGACTTCGCATACTGGTGCAACTATAAACATTTGAACGGGGGTCCGGGAACGGTCGGGGGCTTATTCGTTCATGAACGTCACTTCGGCACGACACCTGGACTCGCCGGATGGTTCGGTTCGCGCAAAGATAAACAGTTCGATATGGACCATACGATGACACCGGCCGAACATGCCGGTGCGTTCCAAATCGGAACACCACACGTTATGAGCCTAGCTCCTCAACTTGGCGCGCTTGAGATGTTCAACGAGGTCGGGATGGAAGCGATTCGTCAAAAATCACTCGCGCTCACGACGTATATGATGGATTTGATCGAAGAGATGCTCGCACCTCACGGATTCTTCATCGGTAGCCCGACTGACACACGACAGCGCGGCGCTCATTTGAGCCTCGAGCATCCCGAAGCGGCACGCATCTGTAAAGCGTTGAAGAAACATCACATCATCCCTGACTTCCGCGCACCGAATATCATCCGTCTCGCGCCGGTCGCACTATATAATACGTTTACCGACGTATATGACGTGATCGTGACGTTGAAGAAAATCATGGACGACAAAGAATATGAGGCGTTCGAGAACGTCCGCGAAGTGGTCGCATAAGGGAGGAACTGTCATGAGTGAACGCACAGAACATAAAGTAGAAAAATCGATTCAAACAGATTTCTCAAAAGACATGTCGTACGGGGACTATCTCCAGCTCGACCCGATTTTATCAAGTCAACATCGCCTTTCTGACCATCATGATGAGATGCTGTTCATCATCATCCATCAGACGAGCGAGTTGTGGATGAAACTCATTTTGCATGAATTGACAGCAGCCACGACGGCCATCACGAACGGGGAGCTCGAACGTTCGTTCAAGATGCTCGCCCGCGTCTCGAAGATTCAGCAACAACTCATCCAGTCATGGGGCGTCCTCGCGACGTTGACACCGGCCGAGTATTTAGAGTTCCGAGACCAACTCGGCTCGTCCTCTGGTTTTCAGTCTTACCAAAACCGACAGATCGAATTCGCACTCGGCTTCAAAAACGCACGGACGCTCAGTGTTTACGCACACGATGAAAAATTGTATCCATTGCTCGAAGGCTCGCTACAAGCTCCTAGCATTTATGATGTGACGGTCCGCGAAATGCATCGTCGGGGTCTATCGATTGATGCGAGCGTGCTCGAACGTGATGTCACCCAGGACTGGGAATGGAATGAAAGTGTCGAGAAGGCATGGGTCGAAGTCTATCGAGACGTCGACACGTATTGGGACTTATATGAGCTCGGTGAAAAGCTACTCGATATCGGTAGCCAGCAACAGATGTGGCGCTTTAACCATATGAGCACCGTGGAACGCATTATCGGACAGAAGATGGGGACAGGTGGTTCGTCTGGCGTGAACTATTTACGTCGCGTGCTCGACCATCGCTTCTTCCCAGAACTGTGGACGGTCCGGACATCACTATAAGAGGAGCTGAATGCAATGACTTGGATTGATGTATCACAGCCACTTCATGCCGATGTTGCGACATGGCCGGGAGATACAAAATTTTCGTATGAAATCGCGTGGCCGATGGCAGAGAGTGGTTCCGTCAATGTCGGGAAGATGACATTGAGTTTACATCTCGGGACCCACATCGATGCACCGTTTCATTTTGACGACCATGGGAAGCGCGTGATCGACCTCGATCCGTCCGTATATATCGGACCAGCCCGTGTGATTCATCTACCGCATAAGGCAAAGATTGAAGCATCTGATTTGGATGGTCACGATTTGACTGGGGTGGAACGCCTCATCTTAAAAACGGATGGTTGGCCCGATAAGAGCGGCTTCCCCGAGACGATCCCTGAACTGACACCCGCTCTTGCCGATCGTCTCGGAGAACTCGGAATCTTCTTGATCGGACTCGACTTACCGTCCGTTGATGCGATTGACAGTAAAGAGATGGATGCCCATCACGCGTTAGCACGAAATGGTGTGCATATCCTAGAAGGACTCGTTTTAGACAATATCTTACCGGGAGATTACGATTTGAATGCCGTCCCTCTCCCAATCGTCGAAGGGGATGGAAGTCCCGTTCGTGCATTGCTTCGTCCTATATTGTAAAGAGATAGCCGGAATCGGCTGTCTCTTTTTTGATTAGACAGGGATAGTCCGACGTTTGGCGAAATAGATGAGAAACTCTATTTGAAGAGAGGACATTCGATGAAGATTCTATTATTATCTGGCGGTGATGGAAAAAGACTATGGCCACTTTCGAACAATTCGAATGCCAAACAATTCATTCGTTTATTGCCTAGCAGAGGTGGAACGAAACAATCAATGCTTGAGAGAGTTTATAATCAACTAAAAACACAAGATTTAGACACTAACGCTTTCATTATCACAAATGTTCAGCAAAAAGATTGTGTCATTCATCAAGTTGGCACAGATACTAATATCATTTCCGAACCAACTCGTCGTGATACATTTCCCGCTATCGTTCTCGGGGCAAGCTATTTAAACGAGCAACATGTGCCTCTGGATGAAACGGTACTTGTGATGCCGGTCGATGCTTACGTCGACCTCCGCTTCTTTGAATATTTCCCTCAAGTCGATGAAGCAGTCCAAGCGAACGATGATGCTTTGCATCTAATTGGGGTCACACCCCTTCATCCGACATCAAAATACGGATATATCGTTCCAGACGAGACGGCCCAAATGTCCTCGGTTCGCCTATTTCAGGAAAAACCGACCGTCGATGTAGCAGAACAGTTGATTGGACAAGGTGCCCTTTGGAACTGTGGAATCTTTGCTTGCAAGTTACATCTGTTACTTGATGAACTAGCAGAACGAAACTTACCGACAACTTATTCAGACCTCACTTCACGCTATGACGAATTAGAAAAGACTTCGTTTGACTATGCCGTTGTCGAACATACAGAGTCGGTATTCGTTCACCGCTACGATGGCGATTGGAAAGACTTAGGAACATGGAACACATTGACTGAAGAAATGACGTCCACAACTCACGGTCAAGTCGAACTGTTCGAATCGACGAACACACATGTGATCAATGAATTGAACCTTCCTTTGATTGGGATTGGGCTAGAAGACCTTGTCGTCGCCGTCAACGCGGATGGAATTCTCGTCTCGAAGAAAGAGGCGACCCCGCAGCTGAAAGATTATCTCGCCTCATCCGACGACTATCCAAAATTCAAATGGAAGCGATGGGGGCAGTCGGAAGTCATCCATCATGAGACACTCGCCGATGGGCATCACAGTGTGACACGTCGCATGCTCGTTCAAGCAGGGAAAGAACTCAGTTACCATTATCATGAAGAGACCGATACAATTTGGACGATTCTCCAAGGCACAGCAATCGTGACGATTGATGGAGAATCATTTGAGGTAAGACCGACCAATGCCATCTCAATTCAACGCGGAAAAGCACATATATTAAAAGCAAGCGAAACCGTCATTTTAATAGAAGTGCAGTACTCTTTAAAATATATGAACAACGATACACAATTTCTCATTTCCCCATATAAATAAAAATGACCTCACGAGCTCTACCCGAAATCAAGGCATCGTGAGGTTTCTACTTACTTATTTGATTAATTCGAGTTCGACCGGGATGTTCTCTTCCACCGTTTCACCTTTCAAGTGGGTGATTGCCGCTTCTACACCCAACTTCCCAATCTCAGCTGGTTTTTGGGCAACCGTTGCTGCCATCGTCCCACCTTCGACCGCTTTGACGGCATCATCTGTCGCATCGAATCCGATGACTTTCACGTCACTCATTCCAGCCGCTTCGAGTGCTTGAACGGCACCGAGTGCCATCTCATCGTTATGTGCGAATACAGCGACGATGTCTTTATTGTCCTGTAGGATGTTCTCCATGACCGTCAATCCTTCTGCACGGTCAAAGTTTGCCGATTGTTTTGCCACGACTTCCAATTTCCCATCGATGGCTTCGTTGAATCCTTGTCCGCGGTCACGTGTCGCAGACGCTCCTGGAACCCCCTCGAGCTCGACGACTTTTTGCCCTTCGCCTACGAGTTCGACCATGTAGTCACCCGCCAGCTGTCCACCTGCGACGTTATCTGATGCCACGTGGGCGACGACGTCCCCTGTTTCAGCGTTACGGTCTACCGTGATGACAGGAATGCCTGCATCGTTCGCTGCTTGTACCGCTGCACCGACCGCTTCTGAATCTGTCGGGTTGATGAGAATCAAATCCATCCCCTTTTGAATCATGTCTTCGACGTCGTTCACTTGTTTCGCGGCATCGTTTTGCGCGTCCGCTACCGTCAACGTCGCATCCATTTCGTTCGCCTGTTCTTCCGCGCCTTCTTTCAATGCGACGAAGAACGGGTTGTTCAATGTCGAGATAGATAATCCGATCTCATAATCCCCATCTTTCGTTTCCGTCTCAGAAGATGACCCCGGTTGTTCAGTCGAGCAAGCTGCCATCAGTACCATTGTCAGTGCGAGTAGCCAAGCTGTCCATTTTTTCATGTTCCGTTTTCCCCTTTCGTGTGTTACGCGTTTTGTCGACGATCAAGCAATACTGCAAACAATATAACTGCACCTTTTACGACGAGTTGGAAGAAAGATGATACGCCGAGAAGGTTCAATCCGTTGTTGAGCGTTCCGATGATCAGCGCCCCGATCAACGTCCCGACAATCCAACCTCGACCACCCGCTAGGCTCGTTCCCCCGAGAACGACCGCTGCGATGGCATCGAGTTCGTATGACGTTCCTGCCGTCGGTTGTGCGGAATTAAGGCGCGATGTCAAGATGATGCCTGCGAGTGCCGCAAGCATACCCGATAGGGAGTAGATCATGATTTTGACTTTATTGACGCCAATCCCCATTAATTTCGCCGCTTCTTCATTTCCACCGATCGCGTACGTGTGACGACCAAATGTCGTCTTCTTCAAGATGAAATACAGGACACCGAATGCGAGTAGCATCGTCAATGCCGGTACTGGAATGATCCAGAAGTAGCCGCGTCCGAGCATCTCGAACCAACCGGAATTTCCGAGACCCGTAATCGGTCGTCCGTCTGTATAGACGAGCGTCAAGCCCCGATAAATGGTCATCGTAGCCAATGTCGCGATGAACGGTGCCACTTTCCCGTACGTGATGACCGCCCCGTTAAAGGCCCCGAGAACGGCACCTGCAATCAAGCCGAGTGCGACGGCCATAACCGCATGTTGACCGTCCACCATCATGCCTGCCACTAGTGCAGAAGCGAGCGCCAAAATCGACCCGACCGATAAATCGATTCCCCCTGTCAAGATGACAAACGTCATCCCGAAGGCAATCAAGGCATTGATCGACACTTGGCGGAGTACGTTAAAGATATTATTTAATGATAAAAATCCTGGTTCGAGCGCCGTCACGACGACAACAATGACGAGCAGACCAAACAGCGGTCCTAGTTTTTGCCCCCATCCGAGTCGACCCGGGCGCTTCAGTCCGGTCGTTGCTTTCAATTCCATATCATTGCCCTCCTGTCGCATACGTCATTACTTTTTCCTGTGTCGCCTCATCTTTCGTGAGCGTCCCGGTCACCACACCTTCTCGCATGACGACAATCCGATCGCTCATCCCGAGTACTTCCGGTAAATCAGAAGAGACCATGATGATGGCGACGCCTGATTCCGCGAGATCGCTCATGATGTTGTAAATCTCTTTCTTGGCACCGACGTCGACGCCTCGGGTCGGCTCATCCAAAATCAAGACGTCTGGTTCGACACCTAACCATTTGCCGAGCACAATCTTCTGTTGATTCCCACCAGACAACGACTTCACTTTTTGTTCCATCGAATGATGTTTGACCCGCAATTTTTGTAAGTATGTCTCGGCGAACGTCTCCTCCTGTTGCTTCGAGATGACAGACCCTTTTGCTCGTTTATCGAGTGTCGGGAGCGACAGGTTTTCTCTTAGCGAGAAATCGAGGAGTAAGCCTTCCCCTTTTCGGTCCTCTGTCAAAAACGCGATGCCGTGCTTGATGGCGTCGGCCGGAGTTTTGATTCGAATCGGTTGCCCGTTCAGTTTGATGACTCCCCCTTTGTGCGTGTCTGCTCCGAATAAGGCACGCATCACCTCGGTCCGTCCCGCTCCCATCAATCCGGAAAACCCGATAATTTCTCCGGCACGGACGTTGAACGATACGTTGTGGAACCGGTTACCGATTAAATCATCCACCTCGAGCACGACGTCCCCGAGAGTCGCGGTACGTGTCGGATAGCGTTCCCCAATCTCGCGACCGACCATATCGCGCACCGTTTCCTCAAATGAGGTGTCCTGAATCGTACGAGTCGAAATGGATTGTCCATCCCGAAGTACCGTGATTCGGTCGCATAAGTCAAAAATCTCTTCCATTCGGTGTGAGATATAGATGATGGACACGCCTTGATCTCGTAAGGCACGAGACACGGCGAAGAGCGCCTGGATTTCGCGATCCGTCAACGCGGCCGTCGGTTCATCCATGACGAT
Source organism: Exiguobacterium sp. s75 (assembly GCF_018617145.1). GTDB lineage: Bacteria > Bacillota > Bacilli > Exiguobacteriales > Exiguobacteriaceae > Exiguobacterium > Exiguobacterium profundum. Next base: position 63,738 of record NZ_JACSJQ010000003.1, on the reverse strand, counting down.
GACCTTCGCATCTGTCATGAGCGCCTTGGCAATCTCAATCATCTGTTGCTGACCGACCGATAAGTTGCGTGCCACTTCATCGACATCCATGAACACGTTCAATTCAGCCAAGTATTCTCGAGCACGTCTGGTCATCTCCTGCTGTTTGACCATCCCGAACGGTCCTGTCAGTTCTCGACCCAAAAATAAGTTTTCTGTCACCGTCATCTCCGGTAAGATATTGAGCTCCTGATGGATGAAGGCGATGCCTTCTTGCTCCGCTTCTTTTGGGTGCTTGAATTGACGTTTCGTGCCGTCGATGAGAATCTCACCTTCATCCTGCGCATGCAGACCGGTCATCACCTTCATCAATGTCGACTTTCCGGCCCCGTTCTCGCCCATAAGCGCATGAATTTCTCCAGGCAACAGTTCGAAATCGACTCCTTTTAAGACGGAGACTGGTCCGAACGACTTATGGATGCCTTTCAACTGAATACGCATCGAATCCCCCCTTAAAAAATGACCCCGGCGTGTAAGATGACGTTGGCGTAAGGTGTCGCTTCTCCAGTTCGAATGACCACTTTCGCTTTTGCGACCTCTCGTTTGAAATCTTCATGTGAACACATGTTGATGCTCTTGTACCGTTCTTTCAGTGAATCCGCAATCGTCGGGTTGTGTGTGAGGATTTCCTCAGCAATCGTGATGCGCTCTACGACCAAATCCGATTCGACGACATCGAGCACCTCAAGAAAGGAAGGTTCCCCGATGCGGAGACTAAGATCGACCCGCTTTACCCCGTCTGGAATCGGTAGCCCACAATCGGCGATGACGACGCGATCCGTATGCCCGAGGTCGGCAAAGATTTTTGCTAAATGACTATTCAAAATTCCTTGTTTTTTCATCACACGCGCTCCAATCGTTGTTGTACATCTTGTCGTGTCGGCATACCACCTTGTGCACCGAAGCCTTCGACACTCATGCCGGATGCGACTACGGCAAACCGTACGGCCGTCTCCAAATCATCTTGTTCGATGAGGGAGACAGCGAGCGCGCCGTTGAACGTGTCACCAGCTCCTGTTGTGTCGACGACGTTTGCTCGGATGGCTGGCACATGCCGCACGTCTTGTCCGTCATGGAATCGAACACCATGGACGCCTTCCGTGACGAGTAATTTGTTCGGATAGCGTTTGAGAACATCATCTACGGATATTCCGTTGAATAAGTCACGGCACTCATGTTCGTTCGGCGTCAAGTATGTGACGTCTTCAATCACTTCTGGTGGAAGCGGCTGAGAAGGTGCCGGATTGAGCAGCACTGGGATTCCTTTCGCTTTACAGTAAGAGGTCACTTGCTTTACCGTCTCGATTGGAATTTCGAGTTGGAGGAGCACGAATGCCTGCTCGTCAAGAAGGTGTTCGAGTTCCTCATCTGTGAAAACGACTCGTTTGTTCGCCGATTGGACGACGACGATCGAATTATCTTCCTCAGCCAATACGATATGGGCCGTACCCGTCACTTCATCCCGTATGATTTGAACATGTGTGACATCGACATCGTGTCGTTTGAAGTTTTCAACCACCTGTTGTCCGAACGGATCACTTCCAACGCAACCGACCATCTGTACAGTGCCGCCTAACTTGGAAGCAGCGACTGCCTGGTTCGCACCTTTCCCCCCTGGAACGGTACGGAACGATTCACCGATAACCGTTTCTCCAGCTTGTGGACGTTTGTCGGACGTGACGACAAGGTCCATCGATATACTGCCAATGACAACAATGCGTTTCATTCTTTATCTCTCCTTCCGCTTTGTCGTGTGTCGTTCAAGTAACGTGACCGGTAACAGCATTTCTCTCGGTCGTGTGTCTTTCTTCTCAATCAAATCGAGCAATCGCTCGGTCGCGAGTCGCCCCATCTCATAGATCGGCTGGACGATGGTCGTCAGCGGCGGAGACGTCATCTCGCCTAATTCGATCCCGTCATATCCGATGACCTGTAGCTCTTCTGGGACACGAATGTCTCGACGGACTGCTTCCTGTAATACGGCGGCTGCAATCACATCGTTCGCTGCGAAAATGCCATCGAATGGCCAAGCATGGTCGAACAGCTCTTGGGACGCTTTCAAGGCGTCTTTGAACGTGAACGTGGACTCGGTCATCCCGACGAGCTTCTCTCCCGCTACTTCGACAAATCCTTCGGTTCGGCGTTTGACCGTTTTGAGATGATCCGGTCCGGCAATGTGTGCCAGTCGTGTCGCACCACGTTGTAACAGCGTGTCGGCCGCCAACTTTCCACCCTCATATCCATCTGATACAACGGCGTCGATCCCCGCTTTTACGATTCGGTCTAGTGCGACCATCGGTAAATCCAACGTCTCATAATTCGGATTGTGCGAATGGTTTGTGGTGATAATCAGGCCATCGACGTGCATCGTTTGCAAGGCGACTAAATACGTCTGTTCTTTTTCAAGTTGTTCATCCGTGTTACATAAGACGACTTGATACCCATGTTGATTGGCGACATCCTCAATCGCCCGAGCCAGCTGTGGAAAGAACGGGTTCGTGATATCTGGCATGATAAGTCCAATCAAATTCGACGATTTTTTATAGAGCGAACGAGCAACTCGGTTCGGCGCGTAATTCAGTTCCGCAATCGCCTTTTCGACCGCTTCTTTCGCCTCTTCGCTCACATATCCGCTTTTATTCATAACGCGTGATACGGTCGCCACTGAGACGTTCGCATGTTTTGCTACTTGTTTGATGGTCGCCATTTGACATCCTCCGTTCTGGAAACGCTTACAAAAACATCTTAATGTGTAACCGGTTACATATCAAGGGATTTTTATGATTTCATGAAAAAACACATTGAAATCGTGCTTCAATGTGTAGAGAACGTCGGATTTAATTGGACATGGACGAGGTTTTCTACCGTTCGTCCGTCGAGTCGGGTCAATTCTTGTGTTTTCGTGAACGCATAAGTGAACCCACACTTCTCAACGACGCGTCGCGATTGATCATTGAAGCTGAAGTAGCCGCACCAAATCCGTTCTAGTCCTAACGCTTCAAATCCGAATCGGATCATCGCCTGAACGGCTTCTGGTACGTAACCATTTCCCCAATAATCTGGACTGAGCACATAACCGATCTCACGCTGTGCATCATGTTGAATCGACGAGTCTGGTCTTCGGTCGTGTAACCCGATGCTACCGATCACTTGCCCGGTCTCTTTCAAGACGATGGCCCATACACCTGCTTCCTCGATAAACAATTGAATGACGTCCCTTGTTTCTTCAATCGATTCATGAGGTGCCCAACCGGCCATCGGTCCGACTCGCTCATCTTTTGCATAATGATACATATCCTCTGCGTCCTCTAGCGTAAATGCTCTTAAGACCAACCGTTCTGTCTCCATCTTGATCATATAAACCCATCCTTTTCCTTCAAGTTGTTTCCTCGCCCGACCTAATGGGAAACGTTAGGCGAGGAGGAATGAACATGCCATTTGACTATGATTTAAATTTTGATGAAATCGACTTCCGAAAACAACCCGAACTGTACCGGGTCGGTCGTGGCGAACAAGGTGTGCTACTTGTCGAACCGTATAAAAGTGAAATTTTGCCTCATTGGCGATTTAAGACGCCCGAGATTGCGAAGCAATCTGCCGAAGAAATCATGGAATTGTTTGAAGCGTATCGTGCGAACGACGATTTCGTCGGGATGGACATGTCCCGAAAGTTCATCCAAATGGGTTACACACGAGCCCGACGCTATGCCAATTATAAAGGCGGTCGTAAATATAAAGAAGATGGTGACATCCATGAGCGCGAAATCGACGAAGAGAAGGCAGAGTCTGCCCGCATCTTCAAAACATATTGGGATCAACTTCGTGCCGATGAGGATTATTTGCGACGTAAAAAGGCACATCAGAAAAAATATGGTTAATCGCGTACCATCACTTGAAACGGAATCTCATTTCGCTCGAACGATGTGATCGTACGAAATCCAACCGTTTCGTATAGATGAATCGCTCGTTCGTTGAAGGAGGCGACAGTCAAGCGAAGCGGTTTTCTCCGTTCCATCGCTCTCTCCATGACGTATGTCACAAACGATTTTCCATATCCTTTCCCCGTCAAATCAGGTCGCATCCCCAATCCGATGTCCGTGAAATCTGACGAATATGGATATGTCGAATTGGGCACTTGAGCCGGGGAACCGATGCAATAAAATCCAATCAGCTCATGCTCCTCTACAATCGCCTGATACGTCATCAACTCGGCGACTCCCTCTTCAGAAGGCGATTGATTATAAAAGTCATAAGGAGCTCCGTACGTCCATTCTTGAATTTGTCCTGCCCATTCACACGTCATCGGTCGGTGATGCATGCGTCTTCCCTCCGTATTCTTTTCTTACTTCCTATGTAAAAAAGATGAGGTCGCCCCCATCCTTATTTCCGAGTCCATTCTGCCGTCATCGCTACGTCTGCTGCATGCATGAGATTATGAATCGGACAACGTGCCTCGACAGCCTTTCTTAATGCTTCGATTCGCTCATCCGATTCGGTCGTATCCAATACGATTTTCATATGTGTCGACTCAAAGTAAGTTCGGACACCTTCCATCCCTTGGAATCCTCGAGGATCGAGCGTCCCTTCTGTCACGAACTCGACCCCTTCATACTCAAAGTTCAAATCCTGAGCGGCATAGGCAATCATGATGGTCGTACAGGACGACTGGGCACCGAGAAGATACTCGAGCGGATTCGGACCCTTGTTCGTTCCACCGAGTCGTTCTGGCTCATCTACGATAAATGGAGTGTGCTCGCCTACACGTACAGTCGTCTTGACGCCTCCGGCTTCTCCCTCGGCGCGCATCGTCACTAACGGTCTTTCTGACATGTTGCATCCTCCTCTCCATAATCAAACACTTCTATTTTCCCTTTATTTCGGACCATGTAACGCTTCGTCATAGATGGCATAATCATTTTTTCCATCTTGCTTGATCTGATACATCGCTTGATCCGCTTTATGGATCAACGTGTCTAAATTTGTTCCTTGGTCGGGAGCATGACTGACCCCAATACTCGCACGGATTGGAATCGTCACATCGGACGTGTGGTAAGGGTTTTGATTTAACGTCATCTGAAGTTCGTGAATAAATGCAAGCACTTCCGATTCTGTTAAATCCACTAAATAAATATAAAACTCATCCCCGCCAACACGAGAGGCCAAGCCAACGTCTCGTGTCGACGCTTCCAGCAATCCACCCAAATGAGTTAAGAAATAATCTCCAATCTGGTGACCGTACGTATCATTGACTGCTTTAAAACCGTCCAAATCAATAATCAATAAAGACAGCATCGAGGAACTAAGCAACGCCTGGTCTGCGCGTTCATAAAATGCACGTCGGTTGGCCAACTTCGTCAGTGGGTCATGATAGGCAAAGAATCGGATTGTTTGCTCGGCCTCTTTAAACGAGTGGACATCCCGAATGATAATCATCCCGTGAATCGTGCGGTCGATATCGACAAAATCCCCATCAATGACAACGTAAAGCTCTTGCCCAGATTTCGTCATAATCTTCGTTTCGAATTCTATAAACTTTTTACGTGTCCGAACATGTTGGTGATAGTGTTCCACCCATTCTGCTTTTTTCTTTTCTGGCAACAAATCGATAAACCGTTCATTCACGACACGGACAGTGTGAAATAGCGTGCGTGCGGCCGGATTCGTACTTTCCACCCTCCCATCCGGGTCAATCAACAAGATGGCGGATGGATTTAAATTATAAAGTGTTCCATATCGTTTTACATAAGAGGTTAAGAAGTCTAAACGATTCATTGCAACTACCAATGCTACCGCCCAAACAAGCCCCCCATACATGTATGAATAGGGTGGGATCAACCCACGAAATTGAAAGTAGCCGAATACAATATCCCATATTAGTACGGCATTTGCAGTCCAAAAAAGCATGCGCAATACGCGTTGGTGTTCTCTTCGTTCCGCACGCTTCAATGCATAAAAAATGAGACCAATAATCAAGATGTGAAAAATGTTTCCGACGGTCAACGTAGTTAAATACGATGAGTTGAACTCAGGATAAATCCAAATGCCTACTTGTTCAAACTGTTGACTGTTGATGATATTCTCCTGACGGACATACGTCAACACAACAGGAATCAATGGTAAATAGACGACCCATGGATACAACCACTTCGGTGCCTTTGCGCCGACGCCTGTGATACTTAATATGAAATGAACAGAGAAGATAAAAATGAAAATCCCAGCGTTCCCAAACCAATAGGCAATGAGTGCCGGACTGTATTCAATCGGCGATAGATGGCGGACAAATTCAGCCAAGAAGAGCATCGAATAACCGAACACAAACAGGCTCAGCAAACGATGCTCGACTTTATTCGGATTTCGTTGAAAGACATCGAGTGCTAAAAAGCCGAGTAAAAATGACGGCAACAAATAGACCGCCAGATAAATGAACATCTCGGTCATGCGGAACCTCCTCACCTGTTCGTATTCTTCTATTTCGTTATCCTGCGTTCTTTTCCCTCTTTAACGCGACAAAAAACGGGATGAACCACATCCCGTTCTTCATTCGACACATTATAACGTTTCTTCGATTGGGGTATCCCCTTTGATCAAATCAATCGCTTTGTTCTGTGCATTTGCATGGTTATGGAGGACATGCACCAAGAATGATGCCACGTCTTCGCGTGGAATCTCTCCACTTCCCTCGAATTGCGTGTTCACTTTGCCCGTTCCTGCATCATCTGTCAATGCACCCGGACGTACAATCGTGTACGTGAGTCCACTCTGTTCGAGTAAACGATCGGCATGATGCTTCGCTACGTAGTAAGGTTTCATCGAATCTGGCCAAGCCGAGCGATCCTCTGCTTTCAAGGCACTGACCATGACGAAGTGTTTGATGTTCCCGTTCGCTTGTGCCGCCTCGATACTCTTTGCTGCACCGTCTAGGTCAATCAAGAGCGTCTTGTCTGCGCCGGTACTTCCACCAGAACCAGCCGCGAACACGATGACGTCCATTCCATCGATGGCTTTCTGTAAATCTTCTACCGAACCTTCAAGGTCACCGAGTACCGCGTTGTATCCTTTTGACTTGAAATCCTCGAGCTGCTCTTCTTTACGAACCATCGCTGTGACGTGATGCTTCCCTTCATTGTGTAATTTTTCGACAAACTGACGGCCGATCTGACCGTTTGCACCGATAACAAATACGTTCATCTGTCTTCCTCCTCAAAAATTGAATTCATAGACAAGCGAAACGCCGGGTAGCCGTTGCTACATCCGGTGCAGAAGCGATGGCAGAGATGACGGCAACACCGTCAGCCCCGTCAGCCATAATAGCAGGGACATGCTCTGGACGAATGCCCCCGATCCCCACAATCGGAAGCAGTGGGTGGTGTCGGCGAACTTGTTGAATCAGTTCCGTACCACGCACTTGTCCTGCATCCAACTTACTTTGCGTCTCATGAATCGGACCGATGCCGACATAATCTGCAAATGGAAGAGCCATTCTGACTTCCTCCATCGTATGGACAGACACCCCCAACCATTTATCTGGTCCTAGCCGTTCTCGAACCTGTTTGGCAGGTAAGTCATCCTGTCCAACGTGGATGCCATCCGCGTCAATCGCGAGCGCCAAGTCGACGTCGTCATTGACGATGAACGGAACACCCGCTTCTCTACACAGACGGTGGAGCGTCCTTGCCATTGCTTCTTTTTCATCTCCATACAATGCATCTTTACCTTTTTCGCGAAATTGAAAACATGTCACACCACATCGAAGAGCCGTTTTGACGGTCGCTACCAAATCAGATGCATCCGTCGTTCCACACACAAAGTAAAGGCGAAGCTGCTTAGCGAGCGCTTGTTTCGTACATGACGTCAACGGTAATCACCTCTTCTTTCGCTAAACGATGTCCCCAATGATTCGTCGGTCCATGCCCCTGTCCAATCGATAATTCATGTGTAATCGCTTGATGGATAAATTGTTTTGCATCTACGACTGCTTGACGCAATGTCTTCCCATATGCCAGTTCGGCCGTCAAAGCTGCAGAGAACGTACATCCCGTCCCGTGCGTATCTTTCGTTTGGATTCGAGGTGCTTTTACACGGAACGCTTCAGTTTCACTCATAATTAAATCAACGGCTTCCACATCATCCGCGTGCCCACCTTTGATAATGACGGTATCGACCCCAAGGGCTCGAATCGCCTGCGCGGCTTTCATACGGTCTGCCTCCGTTCGAATGTCCATTCCCGCTAAGACTTCTGCTTCAGGAATATTCGGGGTCACGATGGTTGCCTGCGGTAGCAACTTCGTGCGCAGTGCTTCGACTGCACTAACTTGCAACAAGGAAGCGCCACCTTTCGCCACCATGACCGGATCGACCACCACATGTTCGAAATGATATCGTTCGAGCTCTTTCGCTACCGCTTCAATTCGTTCCGCATCCACCAACATCCCGGTTTTACAAGCGGTGATGTTAAAATCATCCGCTACCGCATCAATTTGTTGGATAATCATTTCCGTGGAAATCGCCTCGATTCCATGGACCCCAAGTGTGTTTTGGGCGGTAATCGCAGTCAACACACTCGTCCCGAACACACCGAGCTCTTGAAACGTTTTTAGATCGGCTTGAATCCCAGCTCCGCCCCCTGAATCAGATCCTGCAATCGTCAATACTTGCGGTCTCATGATGTCGACACCTCGATTCGATTCGTCGGGATTGTATATTGCGTCAATTGATGGAGTGCATTTAAAAAGTGAATCGGGAAGTCTCCCGGCCCTTCTGCCCGTTCACTCGCTAGCTCCCCACAATAGGCGTAGCCTGACATGGCGGTCACCGTCGCTTTGAGGGCATTCTTTTCGACTGCCAAGCAAGCTCCGACCACCGCACTCAGTAAACACCCTGTACCAGTCGTCTCAGTCATCCGTTTCGTCCCACCTCGGACTTCCATGACGACATGTCCGTCACTGACCATATCTTCTTTTCCAGTCACGGCCACGACACATCCGTATCGTTTCGCTGCTTCAAGCGCCAATTGTCTCGGCTCGCATGCACCGTCACCCGCATCGACACCACGAGCCGCCCAATCGACGCCAATCAATGTCGCAATCTCTCCTGCATTCCCTCGAATGACCGATACACGAACATGACGCAAAATGCGTTCGACCACATCTCGTCGAAATGACGTCGCTCCGACACCGACCGGGTCGAGTATAATCGGGCATCCCGCTTCGTTCGCCGCCTGTCCTGCGCGAATCATCGTCGCTTCCGTCATCGTTCCAAGTGTACCGATGTTAAGTACGAGCGCGTCGCTCACGAATGTCATCTCTGCTACTTCTTCAATCGCGTCTGCCATCACTGGAGAGGCGCCGATCGCGAGCAGTCCATTCGCTGAAAAATTCGCCACAACCGTGTTCGTGATGTTGTGAATCAATGGCGCCTGCTGTCGAATCTCATTCCAAATCTCATGTCTCATTGGTTGACCTCCTGCGACAATGTCCACGACTCAAGCGTCCACGCCATTTCCCAAAAAGCGACTTCGTAATAGCAACTCTTCAAGAACAGTTTCGTATAACGTACACGTTCCTCTTCCGTCGCTTGACCAGCCAGTTCATCCAACCGATCAATTTGCTCTTCCACCAGTTCGCGGAACCATTCAGAGCCGTATGTCGCAATCCAGGCCGAATAAATCGGATGGTCCGGACGCTTGTCTTTCAGACGTTCACCAATCTCGTAATACACCCAGTAGCATGGAAGAATCGATGCCAGCACGTCCCCGAGAGTCGGTCCTGCCTGTTGCATATGGAGCGCATACGCATAAGCGGTCGGTGCTGGCTCAAATGTCGCCAATTCGACATCCGTCACGTTGAGCATCGTAAAGAACTCTCGATGAAGGGAGAGTTCCGCCTCAATCGTGTGTAAGGCATGCGTCAAAAAGCGGCTCGATAGTTCCATCGTCGGTGCGAGGGTTGCCCCTTTCGCCTGCACTTTTGAAAACTGATTCAAATAGTATGAGTCTTGCATGACATAATGTCTGAACTTCTTCTCATCGAGCGTCCCTTCTCCGAGTGAACGAACAAATGGGTGATGAAAGCTTGCCTCAAACAATCCATCCGCTTCTTGACGTAAGTGATCTGTAAATTTCATACTAACTCCCCCTTATAAAAGATAAAAAGACGCCGCCTCCCATAACGGAAGCGGCGTCTCGAACAGTCATATATAGGTGAAGCCATATGAGTCGTCTCGCCCACTTCCCTACGCTAGCGTGAACTAGATCAGGTTCGAAGGGTCTGGACCTTGTCCATCTCAGCCGCGTGACGCGACTCCCCTAGTGGCAAACATTATGAAATTCAGTCGTCTTCGACCACATTCTATCAATCTTTTGATCAATTGCAAACCTTTTCCGATTCTGTTTTTCATTCATCGCTTAGGGAATGGATAAATGAATTCATTTACATGAAAAGGATGTGTCCGGATTGAATACGATTTTATTAACCATTGCGTTACTCTTCATCAGTTTGAACGTGTTTTGGTTTTTCAAACGTAAAACGTACAAGCAAACAGGATTTGATGGGAGATTGTTCGCTCAGTTGTTCGTTAGCCTACTTGGTGTCATGTTAGGATTCACATTGATTTATTATGCTTTGTCTCGTGATTCAGTCATTCTTGTGACTTCACTCGAATCCATGAATGCCGTTGAACCGACTTGGGAAAACCTCCTGTATTTCAGCGGGGTCACTTTATTATCAATCGGATTTGGTGATTTGTTGCCGATTGGTTTGACCCGATTATTCGCCATCATCGAAGGCGCCATCGGTATTTTGTTACCGAGTGCCTTCTTCATCAAATCGATGTATCGAAAAGACAAGTGAACATGTCCTAGCGCCCCGTGATGAGTAAGAACATATTAAATGCGACGAGACCAAGGGGAAGCATCGCAACCAAAATGATTGGCCATTTCTTTAAACGAATGCCGACAAAGAGGACAAGACTTCCGACTAGAAGAGCAATAAATGTCGTATATGGGTTCATGAAAAAACGCTCCTTTCTCTATAAGGAGCGTTTCCCGGCTCTCGGCCTCATTAATCGTTCGAATGTCGAAGTGTAGCACATGCGGCACGGACGCGTCTGGCTTCTTCTTCCCGGAAGACGAAATCACCTTGTTCCGCGACACGCTGCGCGCAAAAGAAGAAGAGTGATTGCAGGCGGTCATGTGTGTCTTCAATGGCACTCAACTCAGCTGAAGCGTATGTTGCCGTGAGCATCTCCCATAACTCTTCCGGCAAGTGGTCGCGGATTCCGTCACCGGACTTCCCAAGATTCACGGAGAATTCCGTCGCATAGCCAATGTTCCACTCCATCATCTGACGGAGCATATTCCGCATGATATCGAGGTGGTCGAGCGCGTATAACACCTGGTGTCGCTTGATTCCTTTGACAACATAAAGTGACACCCACCAAAACTCATTCCAACATGCCGCATACTCGTCAGCAGACGGACGTTTCACACGATACGACATGTCTGACGGCGTGACGACCGGATGATGATCTCGGTCAAAGATGATTTGACTGAGCGAGTCGGCTTCAAGCATGGTTTCAAGTTGATCCACACTTCGAATCGTCAAATCAATCCGATGTCCGTCCACATATTGCACTAAAAACGTTACAAGTCGTTCGGAATCAGTCGTTTCAGGTGTCTGCATGATTAAGACCTCTCCAAACGTGTCAATCCAAGAACGATCAATCGCAACCGCTTGAACGTCTTCCACATAAAAGGCAAGGTCGACATCCTGATATGGATCTGGTTGGATATTCGGATTGACGAGTGAACCGTTCAAGACGACCGTTCGAATCTGTTCACGTTCTTTTGCGAACGCAATCAACTGCTCAATGATTTGTTCTGGTTTCATTCTACAATCGCCCCCAATGAGCGCGCGACTTGAATCGCCTGCATCGCGTCTAGTTTTGTTTGTTGTAACGTCACGTTCGAAAAATCAACCCCATCGACGAGTGCTCCTTTGAAGTCGGCACCACGGCACACCGCATGTTGGAGTGTCGCACGGGTCAAATCGGCCTGATGCCAAACCGTCTCGGTCAAGTCCGTTCCATAAAGGTCCGCCTCGACCAAACGAACGTGGGACCAATCCATCTTCTTGAGCGACACGTGACGAAGGTTGACGAATGACCAATCCCCTTCCGTTACATGGACGCCCTCAAACTGACTCTCCTCAAAGGAAGATCCCGTCATTTTACATTGCTCAAACTCACTCGTGAACAAATTGGCACCATGGAATTGACAGTTTAAAAATGAACTCCCGACATGACGGGACGCATTCCATTTTGAATCCGTGAAGTCGCAGTTGATGAACTGACAGCGTTCCGTCTGTAGTTCCGTCGCATCAACGTATGTGAAGCGACAGTTCTCGAACGTAACGTGTGACAACACTTCGTCACGGAGTGTCACGTCACGAAAATCTTCATCTCGATATTGCGTATGTGGTTGAAACATATGATCCCTCCTTCAGGTATACTAGAACAGATTACAATGATTGGAAGTGATATAGATGGATCTCGTATTTCCTACTGAACATGGCGTTTTCAATTACCGCGTTGCCGGTATTTTTGTGAAAGACGGTCACGTATTGATTCACCGAAACGTCCGGGATGACTTTTGGGCATTACCCGGCGGTCGCGTCACGCTCGGTGAAGAGGCCGCAACCGCCCTCGCACGCGAGTTACATGAAGAATTGAACATGCACGTGACTGATACCACGTTCGCTTTCGTGCATGAGAACTTATTTACGTACAACAATCAGCCGTTTCATGAGATTGGACTGTACTTTTATGTAGACGGTGACCTCCCGCTCCAAGACGGAGACTTTTATGGACCTGAAGGAGATCACCTGATTTATCGTTGGATAAAGCTTGACCGTCTACAAGACGTCACGCTTTATCCGGAAATACTCGCTCAACTCCCGAACCGTTTGCCAACTCATTCACTCAATCCAGCTTGAACTTAGAGTAGCGATTTCAACTCGTTTAAATGTCGAATCTCATACGTTGACTCGATCGTCGCGGCCACTTCGTTTGGATTGAACCAGCAAGTATCCAAACCATACATCCGCCCACCGGCGATGTCTGCCGTGACTGAGTCGCCGATGATTAAGCCCTTCTCTGGCTCTACATTCGGGATTCGGTCGAAGACGTAGTCAAAGAACGGTTTCATCGGTTTTTGCGAGCCGGTCGCATCCGATACGAAGATGTCTTGGAAGTACGGCAATAGTCCCGATGACTCTAGCCGTTTGAATTGCGTCTCTGTCACACCGTTTGTGACGATATAGAGTGGATAGTGCGCGCTCAGCGTTTGGACAATCTCTAACGCGCCTTCAATCATGTGTACGCCTGCATGTAAGTAGTCCCGATACTGCTGTTCGACCTGCGGACCGTCCACCGTGAGTCCGAGCGAATCAAACAGTTTCGTGTGACGACCGATGAGTACTTCTTCACGATCCACTTCGCCGCGCTCAAATGCGCGCCATAGGCCGCTATTAATGTCGACATACCGCGACTTCACCTCATCTGTCATCCGCACGTTGAAGGATGCAAGTAACTGTTCCAAGGCGACATGTTCACTTTGTTTAAAGTCTAGTAGTGTGTCATCAATATCAAATAAAATCGCTTCATAACGTTTCATATCTCTTTCTAACCCCTCTCTTCGTCTTAACTGTACAGGAAGTAGAATCGAACATCAAAAAAGGGAAATATCATGCATCCCACTCTCAATGTCTATTAGATGACTCGTTTGATTTTTGACCACCATGATTAATCAGAATCACGAGTGTCCCAATCAATATCACGACCGACCACATATGAACAATCCCCATTAGATTTAACGGCTTGAAGAAGTATCCCCAATCGTTCTCAAACAAGTAGGCAAAATAAACCGACACACCATATGATCCAAGCAAGGAAGCTAATACAAAGCGTATTCGTAAATGTCTCAAAGATTGCTTCGTTACCCACCAAATGACAATCGGTACAATTAAATATCCAAATGGAAAACCCCAAACATAATCCATTGCCGCCACAAAAAACGCCCAAGGCACGAAGAGGAATAAACTCACACAGAAAGTTTTCATCGTCTGCTCCTAAATTTGTTGAATTTATTTGATTCAAGTTTACCAAATCCAAAACATTGACATGTTTATTTTTCTAAAACAAGTGAATACTTCTTATGGTGAAGAAAAAATAAAGGAGTGTTCAAATATGCATACAGATTTTACGAACATGTACATCAATGGTGAGTGGGTAAATGGCTCAAGCGAGAAGTCGATTGACAACGTTAATCCATTCTCGAACGAGACTCTCTTCTCGATTCAATCAGCGGATGAAGAGGACTTGAATCGTGCTTATGAAGCAGCAAAAGCGTCTCAGTCGGACTGGGCCGACATGCTTCCACAAGCACGCCGTGAATTGATTGAGAAGTTTGCCCAGCTGACGATGGACAACAAAGACTTTATCGTCGATTGGCTCGTGAAAGAGTCCGGTAGTACACGCATCAAAGCAGAGAGTGAGTTCGCCGCATCAATGGCCATCATCAAAGAAGCCGCGACATTCCCTTTCCGTATGGATGGGCTCATCAAACCATCGATTGTGCCGAATAAAGAGAACCGGGTATATCGCAAACCACTTGGGGTCATCGGCATCATCAGCCCATGGAACTTCCCATTCCACTTGGCTGTCCGTTCAATCGTGACAGCTCTTGCAACCGGAAATACGGTCGTCGTCAAACCGGCCACTGCGACACCGGTCACGGGTGGTCTCCTATTCGCATCCCTCTTCGAAGAAGCAGGACTTCCAAAAGGTGTGCTCAACGTTGTCGTCGGACGAGGGTCTGAAATCGGGGACGCCATCGTCGAACACCCAATCCCGCGCCTCATCTCGTTCACAGGTTCGACCGAGGTCGGTCAAGGGATTGCAGAAAAGGCAGGTCGTTTGTTGAAGAAAACAGCACTTGAACTCGGTGGGAATAACGTGTTTGTCGTTCTCGATGATGCCGACCTCGACCGTGCCGTCGAATCAGCCGTCTACAGCAAGTTCTTCCACCAAGGACAAATCTGTATGTCGACGAACCGAATCCTCGTCGCCGAATCGATTCATGACGAGTTCGTGAATCGTTATGTCGAGCGCGTTAAACAGTTGAAAGCAGGTAACCCGAATGAAAAAGATACGCAAGTCGGCCCGCTCATCGACCACGATCAAGTCGATCGCATCTTAGACCAAATCGAGAAAACGGTTGATGCCGGTGCGACCGTTCATACTGGCGGGACAGCGGACGGCAACGTCCTCGAACCGACCGTCCTCAGTGGCGTCACGAATGACATGCCGCTCGCGAAAAACGAAATATTCGGTCCTGTCGCGGTCATCCTTTCGTTTAAAGATGACGAAGAGGCTGTCCGTCTTTCGAACGAATTACCGTACGGATTGAGCGGTGCCGTCCATGGCTCGGTTTACCGTGCAACCAATTTTGCACGAAAAGTCGAAACTGGCATGATTCACGTCAACGATCAGTCGGTCAACGATGAACCGCACATGCCGTTCGGAGGCGAGAAAAACTCTGGCCTCGGACGCTTCAACGGTGAATGGGTACTCGAAGAGTTCACGACGCTTCAATGGGTGTCCGTCATGCATGAACGTCGCGAGTACAAACCGTTCTTCTCGTAATACAAAAAGTGTTTCGGCAACTCGCCGAAACACTTTTTTAGATTTTCTTCACGAACTCCGACTTCAGTTTCATCGCACCAAGTCCCTCGATTTTACAGTCGATGTCATGGTCACCTTCCACGAGTCGAATCCCCTTCACTTTCGTTCCTTGTTTGACGACAAGCGAGGTCCCTTTCACTTTTAAATCCTTAATCACGGTGACGGTATCTCCGTCTTGAAGCGGATTTCCGTTCGCATCTTTGATTTGTGACGCCGCTTCCGCTTCTGCCGCCTCACGCGGTGACCATTCATATGCACATTCCGGGCATACGAGCAACGGACCATCCTCGTACACATAAGATGATTGGCATTTAGGGCAATTCGGGTACTCAGTCATTCCATTTCCTCCATTCGATTCACTCGTTCCAGTATGTCGTATGGTGGCTCAGTCTTTCTAGACCGTTCACCCTTCGGTAGGCGATGGAGGACCGTCTAAATCAAGTTGATAAAACGATAAATCGAGCCATTTGCCGAATTTATATCCGGCATTTCGAATCGTACCGGAATGAACGAATCCAACTTTTTCATGCGCACGGATACTCGTCACGTTCGATGCGTCAATTCCACCAATCACCGTTTTCATTCCTCTCACTTCGGCGATACGGATGATTTCTTTTAACAGTTTGTTGCCAATGCCTTTCCCGCGGTAACCGGGATGCACGTAGACTGAATGCTCGACCGTATAATGGTACGCTGGCCACGGACGGAATGGCCCGAACGTCGCAAACCCCATGACGACGTCATCCTCGACCCATACGATGATTGGACAATCTTGTTCTTTCTTCTCCTCATACCATGCCACTCGATTCTCGAGTGTCACCGGTTGATAGTGATAGACGGCCGTACTGTTTACAATCGCATCATTGTAAATATGTAAAATCATTTGAAGATCATCTCGTCGACAATTGCGAATCATCCCCATACCACCTTTTCGTTTTTTTCATTATACGAATCCCCTCTTCAAAAGACACGAAAAAAGTGACCGGTCCCATCAACCGGTCACTCAAATCATGCGGCTAAGCGGTCACACATCGAGGCGCATTCAGTACAAACTCTTGCGCATTCTTGGCAATGTGCGTGCTTATGTTTCCCGCACTCCTGTGCGCATGCTTTACAGATGACCGCACACGCTCGCGCGAGTTCAGGAACGAATGCCGAGTCACGCGTCATCGCCTCGGCAAGAAACGCACAGGCAGCGGCACATTCGCGGTCGAGTCGGATACAATCGACCATCATCTGAACATCTTTTTCTTCTAAACAAGATTCCAGGCAGTAGTTGCACGTTTCTACACATTCGTGGAGCATTTCAAGTTCGTTCGCATAGATCCGGTGAGCCATACATCATTCCCCTTTCGCTTCCTCAACTTTAGACACATTACTCCTGTTCCCTAATAAGCGAAAGAAAAACGACCCGGTTCAAGAATCCGGGTCGTTCACGAACTTACGATACAAGTAAGCGATTCGATTCAGCAGTGACTCATCATATTGTTTCGGCATGAAACGATAGCGATACAATCGATACATCCGCTTCAAGTCTTCCCACTGATGATCGATTTGTTGCCCTTGTCTGAAACGTGCCAAATCAATCAAGAAAATCTGCCCGTTCGGTGTCAAAATGATATTACGCAAGTGAACATCCGATGGCGTTAGTCCTAATAACCGTGCTTGTCGAAGCGCTTCATCCACTACCTCGATGTAAGAAGGGTCAATCCAGACGCCTTCCGTCAGACACTCAAATAGCGTCTTTCCTTCGATGTAATCCATAACGATATATGACGCACCGGACTCATAGCACTTCGGAAAGTAAGGGAGTCCCTTTAGTTTTTTATAGATTGCTGCTTCTTCGGTTGCGATTTGTTCATAGCCTGGAAAGAACACTTTAATGACACGATTCTTCTCCTTTAAACGAAACACGGCCGCACTTCGTCCAATTCCATGTAATCGAAGATCTGGGTGCATCGCGGCTACCTGAAACGAGTCACCCACCCGCTCGAAGGTGACGTCCGCATATTGTTCATAGTCACTCATCTGTCACGCCTCTTTCCTATTTCTCTTCTCTCTCATCATAGCGCATACAAGCTCATTTGACGCCAAAACTGCTCGAGTAGGTGACAAGTGACGTCTTTTCTCGTAAGACGTATAATGAAGAGCGACTGACAACCAAGGAGGAGTTACTATGCAACGCATCGCTTTGACAGAAGAATTATCATTCTCACGCATCGTCCATGGAATGTGGCGTCTCGCTGATTGGGACATGACCCCACAGGAACGCCTCACGTTTATCGAACAATGTCTCGAACTTGGCATCACGACATTCGACCATGCAGACATTTATGGCGGTTACACATGTGAAGGTTTATTTGGAGAAGCCTTAAAGTTAAAGCCTGAACTCCGAGATCAAATGGAGATCGTCACAAAGACAGGAATTAAATTGACGGGGTCATTCAACCCAGGTCAAACACTCAATTATTACGATACGACAAAAGAGCATATCATCGCGCAAGCAGAGCGTTCGTTAAAAGAGTTGGCCATTGACCACATTGATACATTACTCATCCACCGTCCAGATCCGCTGATGAATCCGGATGAAGTTGCCGAAGCCTTCATCACCTTGCGCGATAGTGGTAAAGTACGTGAATTCGGTGTATCTAACCATGTTCCGGCTACACAGAACTTGCTTCAATCTCGCCTTCCATTCCAACTTGTGACGAATCAACTCGAACTCTCTCCGATGCAATTGAAACATTTTGAGGATGGATCGGTCGATTTGTGTCACGAAAAACGAATGCCACTTATGGCTTGGAGTCCACTAGCCGGTGGTCAACTCTTCAAAGATGAACAGTATGCACCCCTTCGTGAAAAACTCGAGGAAATTCGTGCACGTCACAATGCAAGCGGAATTGATTCGATTGTGTATGCATGGCTCGTCAAACACCCTGCGAACATTATGCCGATTATCGGATCCGGAAAAATCGAGCGCGTTCAGACAGGAGTCGACGCCCTTCAAATCGACCTCACTCGTGAAGAATGGTTCGAAATTTTGAAGGCGGCACGCGGTCGAGATGTTGATTGAAGGAAACTTCATCAAATAAATCCCAGTGAATTATAAAGTGATAATTTAGAAGAATAATCGGCTTTTTTCAATGTCTCGTAATATCAACGTTTTTTCGTCAAAAATCGACATACAAAAAAAGTTAAAAAGTAAAAATAAGTCATAAATGGTTTTATACCCCGTCCAGTTCAAGTTGGACGGTTTTTTTGATTTTTTTTCGAAATAACAAATTAATTTTCCTAAGACTAAAGTCACAAAAAATTGGTGCTAGAATGGTGAAAGTGATTCATCGAAGGAGAGTACCGATGTGAAAAAGTACCTGATTTTCAGTACCCTCGTCATCCTGTTTTTCTTATTCGGATGCGAGGAAGAACGCGCACTCCGACTCCAACCCGCTCCTGAATATTATCAAGGACGTGCCCTGTTACCAAACGGACAACAAATTGAAATGCCCGAATCGGATCGTGCAGCGATTATCGAGTTATGTCAGCCTGACAACGCGATTCAAAGAATTCCAAGTGGTGAAAGACATTGGCTCGGGACGGTCACATTGAACCAACCGTTGACTAATGCCGCCACCGAATCTTCTTTTCCAACCGCAACTTTTTTCACTGTCGAAGATAAATCATATGTCCAATGTCAACTCGATTCCGTCACATATGCCACCGAAATTAACACGCTTCCTGAAAGTTTAAACGATGTTCAATATACGGCTGAACCTTATCCGGATGTTCCGAAATTCCGATTTGCTGAGCCCCATGAATATGAGCATTTCGCACAAGAGATGAAAAAGCCGATAGGTAATGAGCCCTATCCAGAAAGAAAAGGGATCGAGCATACACTTTTCCATATCACGATGCCTTTCAGTGGTGAATTTGAACTGACCTTTACATCGTCCGAAGCCAAAGACCGCCTCGTCATTCCTGTCGAATCAACAAGGCATCCCTATTTGTCACTCGGGCTCGGGACAGAAAAGTCTGATGAGGTGTTACAATACGCGATTTATACGAGCCGAGATCAAAATGACTATCAAGAAGTATTGCGACCGAAAGAAGCGCATATTTCACAAATGTTCGGAGCCAAAACAGCTCCGCAACTCCCTTCGGTTCTTGTACCGGGTCACGAGTATCCACTCTACAGTTTTACGTTCATGAAAAACGGAACGGCCCATCGTCAGAACGTCTCCTTGACGTATCATGAACCCAAGTTGTTGTATGGAAAAGAATTGAGTGAACAAATTCACGACAAATTAAGTAGTCAACGTCATGTCATTTTTCATGACTTGGCACTCCTTGGAACGGAATCAAAAGATGCCTCCTTCCTACAACATGTCGGTCAAGATGAAATGGAATTTATTTTTGGCGCCATCAAACGAGCTAACGCGACCGCCTATGCAGGCAAGACCGCTTCCACACCTTATGTGACCCTATTTCAAGGGATATGCGCCCAAACGTTTGATGTTAGCTATGATGGTGCAGATGTGTACGTGACCAATTCAGAGACAGGCGCCCATTTTAAGCTACTACGTGAGGATGCCATCAAGTGGTATAACCTGTTTGAACAAAACACTTAATCTGACAGATGCGAATGCGTCTGTCTTTTTGCATATTCATGAAGCAAATATAGTACGATGAGACATATTTTTTGGGAAGATAGGAAGAGAAAGGAGTGAATCTTTGTGACAAATCCATTTATACGTGACGTGAACCATCATTGGCGCGTCTCCTATCGACAAAACGGGTATCCCCATGTGCAACAGGGCTGGGTGTTACCTCCAGAACAAAAAGAGGAGTTCGATCCATTTATTTTGATGGCAGAAGACTGGTTCAAGCGTGGGACGTTTTCGGACCATCCCCATCGTGGGTTTCAAACAATCACGTATGTCATCGATGGTCGTCTAGAACATATTGATAATCATGGGGGACATTCGATTTTGGACGCCGGTGATGTTCAGTATATGAACGCCGGATGGGCCGCTAGACACGCCGAAGAAGCGGTCGACGATGATTTGATCCATACGCTGCAGCTCTGGTTGAATTTGCCGAAGTCATTAAAAACAACAACCACTTCCTATCAGAACGTATACGTCGAGGACGCACCCCTCGTTCCTTTCGACGGCGGGCAGCTTCGTGTCTATTCCGGCGAAATCGCGGGTGTAAAAGGGCCGATGGAAAGTCTCGTCCCCATCACGATGACAGAAATAACGCTGAAAGAAGGTGGCGAATACGAACACATCTTGCCTGCGAATCATAACAGCTTTTTGTACGTACTCGCTGGTTCAATTGAAGTTGGGTCTTCCAAAATCCCGCTCAGTAAAACTGATGTGGCGACACTGACGTTCGATGAAACATCTGAAGCGATGAGCACACTTCAACTGAAGGCCACGACGCGTACACGGGTGCTCATCTATTCCGGAAAACCGATTCGCGAAGACTATATTGCGCATGGTCCATTCGTGATGAACACGGAAGAAGAAATCCGCCAAGCTTTCCGCGATTATCATAGCGGCGGGTTCGGGCCCCCAGCCGTCAAATAAACAAAGGGAGCCTCTCGACTAGAGAGCTCCCTTTTCTGATTATGATCGATCTGGTTGTAGGACCGTCTGTTGTGTTGGAACATGACCGATCGGGACAGTCCGTTCGACGAGAACGTAACGCTTGCCCTCCACTTCAAACTTGCGGTCGCCAAGGTAGTGAGCGCTCTTTCCATCTTCGTATAGTTTCGACAAGATAGCAGGTACGTACTCTTCTAGTTTTGTATAGTGCTCATCGAGGGTCATGACGATATTGCCACCCTTATATCCGAGCCAGTAACTATAAAAGAACCAACCTAACGACAGAACTCCGAGAATTCCTAATCCAATTGTGAGTAATTCCATCATGTTATTCCTCCAATTTTTTCATAACAATCTGACGTTTTGGGGTGAACCCGATTTCGCCATAAAACGAGGCGGCATCCGTATTACTCATCCAGTAATCTAGTTCAATCGATCTGAATTGGTGGTCAAGCGCCCATTGCTCCATCCATTCCATCACACGTCGACCGTAACCGTTCCGTTGATACATGGGGTCGATACTGATGTGATGAACATACACCACGCGAACAGCTTGACGAAACGCGTTCGCCTCACCCACTTTCTCTTCGAACCATATGTAACCGATTGGAGTTGCTTCAAGCTGCATCACCATATAGTGATGGCCGGGTCTTCCAATCAGTGTCGAAAAGGCTTCGTACATCTTCTCTTCCTCATACTCCGCAAAAAAGGTCGGATTCATATGGACGTGATGCTCATGGATGGAACGATTCAACCGTGCGATGAGACGGGCATCAATCGTAGGGATAAATGTGATCTCCATCATCAGGTATAGTTTGAATGGTTTCGATCTTCGTTTACACCGTGCGGTTTTTCAGTTCCGCGCAACGTATGCTCACTCGAAGCCTCCGTTCCTTTCCCATTTAGGCGACGTTGAAGCGGACGGGCCAAAAAGTAACCAATCAAGAGCGAACTAGGTAAGACGAGAAAAAATGTACCGAGCAATGTCAACATGTACCCTTTGTCCGAGTCTCCGGCAATCGCGCGGAGGACAAAGAACAGACCGACGAAAACAAGTGCGGCCAAAGCATATTCCACACATTTCCCGAGAAATCGTTTCACACGACATCTCCCCCTTCAAGGTTTGATGTATTATACGACCATTTCCATAAAAAGGTTTCACACGTCTTGATTTTCTTTATACCACTTCGTCGCCAACCGTTCCGTCTCGATGACCCAGTCATGCTTTCCTTGAATGTATCCTTCCATGTCTTCTGGGTGCTGTGCCGCAAGTTGAAGCTTCAGCTCACCATACGCATCGCGAACGTCAGGATAAGCTCGCAAGTAATCCCGGAAGGCAAGGTGTCTTATGACATCCGGATTCCCTTCTTCAAACACATGCACGTGAACCGTCCGTTCTTCTTCTCCTTTACGGAAATAGCGACGCTTCGGAATCCCATATTCACCAAGTCCACGGTACCCGAGTGCCTCCATCCGCTCCGTGTAGTCATCGACTCGTTCGATGTCCCGTACGACCGGCATCATGTCGATGATTGGTTTTGCAGCCAATCCTTCGACCGATGTACTTCCAATATGATGGATCGCGACAAGCTCCTCTTCGAATAACCGACTCAATTTACCAGCCTCTTCTTCAAACTTTTGATTCCATTCTGGATTGTATTTCACTACTTCGACTTTTCTCATGATTCGTTCCTCCTTTTTTAAAAGAACTCTTTATTCTCATCATACCCTTTCTAAACATCGCTCGACATGAGGGATTCCACTTCAAATGGTTTGTACACAAATAAAATGGGAAACCTTATATTAATGACTTGAGAACTGGAGAGTGAATGGATATGTTGACTGAAGAACAAATCGAAACGTTTAAAAAACGATTATTGAAAGAAAAAGCAAAAACCGAAGGATACATGGATAATCGGGAAGAGACATATGATGAAGGAGAGCTCTCTCATTACGACAACCACCCTGCCGACTCGGGCGAAGAGCTCTTTTTACGAGAGCGAGACCAAGCCCTTAATGAGCTCGATGAAGAGTTCTTGAGTGACGTCGATAAGGCGCTATTAGCCATTCAGAATGGGACATATGGACAATGTGAAGTGTGTGGGAAAGACATTGAACTAGACCGTCTGGAAGTCATTCCAGAAGCCACCCTTTGCATCGAACACGCCCGGGCACAAGAAGAGGAAGAACACGCGCATGAAGTCGATCGACCGGTTGAAGAAGACGTGTTGAACCCTAATGAGACAGCTCGACGCAAAGAGTTAGACGGAACGGATCAACCTGGTCAAAAAACGGACGCCTTCTCCCAAGTAGAAGACTACGGAAGCTCAGATACGATTGCCGACAGCGAAGGCAACCACGATCCGACGCGCGAACAGTAAAAGATGCCCTGACCTCATTCGAGAGGCTCAGGGCATCTGTCTGCTTAAAACGTGGCTTTTACCGGAGAAGCACCACCGAGGCGCTCCGCCAGTTTCATCGGGTCGACGGCATTCCCAGCTGAACTAGCCGAGAAATTGTAGTCCCCTTTATAAATCTCAAAGTGTAAGTGCGGACCTGACGAGTTGCCCGTGTTTCCGATTTGACCGATCGGTTCGCCTTGGCGTACTGACTGACCTGTCTTGACATCCACTTTGTGCAAGTGTGCATACACGGTCGTCCATTTTTGACCGTCTACGTTGTGTTCGATTTGTATGTGGTTTCCATAAGGTCCACTGGAGCTGACTTTTGTCACTTTTCCAGCTTCCGCGGCGTATACAGGTGTACCTGTTTTGGCAGCAATATCGAGACCATTATGGAATGTGTATCCGAACTGTCCACTCGCCGAACCGAACCCTTGAGAGAGGCGACCTTCCGCCGGCATTAAAAACCGATCGGGTGCCATCGCTTCATACCGTTTCTTTAAATCACTCAACTGATTCGTTTGTTTCTTATATTGTTTCGACTTTTCGTCATATGACGCTTTCACGTCTTGACGTGTCGCTTCAATTTGCTCTTGTTCTTCTTTCAGTTGCTCCAATGCTTCATTTGCTTGGTTTTTCTTTTCAACAAGCTCTTGATGTGCTTCTTCCGCTTCAGCGGCTTCCGCTTTCGCACTCGGCAACACCGAAGAAACGACTTTTGCGAAGAGCGACTGTTCTGCAGGAATGAGTGACTCCTCCACTTCTTCTAATTCTTTAGAAGTTCCTTCAATTTTATCTCGCAATGCCTCCGCCTTATGGTCGACTTGCTTCAACTTCGTTTGAATGGCGTGAATGGATTGTTTCGTATCTTTAACCTGCTGCTCCGTTTGTTGCAATGACTTTTCCGTTTGAACGAGGTCTTGCGGGGACATGTTGTCGGCAGATGCGATTTGTCCTTGGAATAAGAGAACACCAACACCCGCTGTCATGATGAGTTGTTTCCACATATATATAATAAACCCTCCAAATTAATACATTCATGAGCTTCAAAAAAGCTACATGTGCGAATATACCACTGGGGGTTAAAAAATTCAATATATGAAGTTTTTCATTTTCATGTCATACATGACAGCATGATGTGATATTTTCAAGTGTCACTTCACAAGGATTTCACTAGCGTTTTTTTGTATAGTATCCCACCCAGACGATACCACCGATGGAAAGGAGTGTTACACTCACACTAACTACTAGTATACCTCGCGACAGGTCGGGTGAAAGATTTGTTGTCAGCGCAATCAGGGTCGCGGTATTTCCACTAATCAGCGCAATGATACAGATGACCAACAACCGCTTCATCAAGCGTCCTTCACCATTTCAAATTGGGCAATCTCGTCTTGGACAAATCCCAATCGTCGTGCCGCTTCGACCCATTCAGGACGGTCTGATGTCAACGTGACATGAAGTGGCGATCGGCTCGCGGCCGCCCGCAATAGCCATTCCGCTTCTTCTGCTTGTCCAAAAACATCGAGCAAGACGTGATCGCGGTATAACAAAAATCCTATTCGATTCCCTTCTACGACTTTCACTAACTCAGCAGCTTGTTGGGTCACGCGCACATCGCGTTGCCAAATCGGAACGTGACTCGCCGCCGGATACAACTCATCAAATAACGTTTGAATCGGTTCATACGTCATGTCTGCGTTCGTTTCTAATGACACCGCTTGGAAGTAGAGAATTTCTCGAGTCGTTTCGTAACCTAGTCGTTCATAGAGAGACACTGCCGCATCATTGCCTTGAATGACTTCGAGTAAACGAGTGCCTACTGCCGCCTCTTCAAATCGTTTCATCAATTCGGTCGCGACTCCTGCTTTTCGGACATGTGGGGCGACAGCAAGCCCACCACAACGTGTCTGCCATCCTGAATCAAGATGTGCAATCCCGGTTAACACGACACCGACAGGTTCTTCACCATCATAGGCTACAATGGAACGGGACGGCTGATTTTGATCACGAACAAGAAAAACATCTTCGAAAGTCTGCTCATCAAATTGAAACGGAATAATATAATCAGAAAAACCGCTCATAAACGCACGGTATAAATCTTGTATTGGTGGATTTTGACGGTATGTAAACTGTGTCGACATATAATTCCCCTTTTCTGAATAAAAATCAATAATGCTCGAAGGAGACTTCTTATGAAAATCACGCTCGAATATCGAAATAGGACGCATCAATCGATTCTCGATACGTTCGCACTACCGACGGACCAAGAAAAGTATACGACCCTGCCCAAAGACATGGATGATCCATTACCTGATGGCGTTCATCCGATTGTCATCGTCGCATCGAAACCAGTCGGGATGTTCTTACTCCATGACAACGAACGCGTCATTTCCTATACGACCGAGTCGAATGCTTTGCTCTTCTCCGCCTTTGCTATTAACTATGAGGACCAAGGGAAAGGCTACGCTAAAGCGGCACTCCAAGCACTTCCGCAGTTCGTAAAGCAACATTTCCCTCATATTCGTGAAATCGTCCTGTCGGTCAATCTGAAAAACGAAGCCGCTTTCTCCCTTTATACGAACGTTGGGTGGAGCGATACTGGACGTCGAATCGGTGGACCGATCGGCGAACAGCGTATTCTTTCCTTAACGATTTAAAGCATCCATTCGTGTCAAACTCTCAAATATGTTTTGCCAGTAAGTCAGACGATGCGGAACTAAATCGGCTTGCGTGATTTGAACAAGATGATTCGTCATCAGTGAGCGTCCCTCAATCGTGCACATGCGTCCTGCTGTGATCGACATCAGTTCATTTCTTTGAACAGCTACGACATCCATCACTTCCTGGTCGTCAAACCGAAGTGTTTCATCTTGATAGACGTAGCCGTACGTATGTGCAAACTCGCGATCAAGAAACTCGTCCAGTTCAATCACGTCTTCAAAGATTCCCATAAAGGTGAGCTGTTCGAACGTCAATGACAGTCCGAGCTCTTCTTCAATTTCACGAACGCCATTCGCTAATGTCTCATCTGTTGCGAGGTGTCCCGCTGCCGTAATATCATATTTCCCGGGGAAATCCTGTTTCTCCATGCTTCTTCGCTGAAGATAAATGAGGTCTTCTTTCCAGAACCAGCAGTGGAACGTCTCATGCCAATCCCCGTCAAGATGAACTTGATTTCGCTCCTTCTCCCCTATTTTCCGGTAATTCTCGTCAAAAATAGTGAGGTGCTCCTTCATTCCGACACCCCATCTTCTAAAAATCGGATAATCCCATTCGTCGTATCTAACTCAACTTGAATGCCAATCGGGAAAACGTGTGATGGAAACGTGTGACCGATATCGACATTCGTCAAAATCGGAAAATCTTTTTCTCCGATGATTTCAAGCAACAAGTCGTTGAATGAGAAGGGAGCTGATTGATCTTGAAAATGCTCATGCTTCCCGATAATCAGACCCGAAATCTCATCAAACACACCCGCCAGCTTCAGCATACTAAGCGAACGTTCTTCTTCAGCCATCGTCTTAAACGAGTCTTCTAGGAATAGAATCGCACCTTTCAAATCGGGATAATAATCCGACTTGAAGAACCCAGACATCGTGTTCAGATTCCCGCCAATCAACGTTCCTTTTGCCTTTCCATCCTTCAGAGAAATCCATCCTTCATTCGGTTGGAACGTCTTGATACGTTGTTGCGTCGACCAATCGAGCATCTCTTCCGTCCATTCATCAGGGATATGTAACTGAAACGGAGCCGTTCGTTCTAAACAGAGGATGTCTTTGACATATTGCTCCCCCGTCTCGAACATCCCTCCGTATTCACCGAATGAGGGGACGATTGCCGGACCGTAAAATGTGACGACGTCCGTTTTGGCATAACAGGCCATCAAGATTGCCGTGACATCACTATATCCCATGATGATTTTAGGATGACGTCGGAGTTGTTCATAATCGATATATGGTAACACCGAGTTCGAATTTGTTCCACCAATTGTACTGATGATCGCTTTCACTTCAGGATCATGTAAAAATGCGTTCAATTCGTCAGCACGATCCCGAATGGACGAGGACCGATATCCTTCTGTTTTATATGTACACGTGCCCTCTTTCACCTTGAATCCCATCCGCTTGAGCTGTTCAACCCCACGTTGGTAACGCCCCTCAAACTGAACAGGTGCCGGAAAAGAAGGCGTAATGATCCCTATCGTATCCCCCACTTGCAACTTTGGCGGTTTAATTATGATCCCCACTCCCTCGTAACATCATTATGACCGCATTATACCGTAGGAGTGGTAAGTCATGCTTCAAAATAAATCAGGGTCTTCCGATAACGTTCTCACTTTTCGAACTTTCGCCGGGCGTCCTGTCCATCCGAGTGCCACAAAGAAAAATGCACCTGCGAGTACACCAAATAAAGCGGTCAACCCTACTTGAATCCCCACAAATCCATACTGTTCTCCCAGTTTCACGAGGAAGAGCGGTGCGAACAGGCAAGTCATACTGAGTGAAAAAAGACCTCCCCATACCCGTCGCTTTGCATTACCAATGGTGAACCAACCGAACCCGATCCATACACAAGCAACCAATCCTAGCGCACTAATCATCATCCACATGCCCACACCTCACCTTTTCGTTTTCCTTTCTATTCCCCATTTTTCTTGTGATTCCTACTATTTTTTCAAGTAAAGAGAGAATTTCCGGGTAAAGGTAAATTAGACAAGATGCGAAACGGGACAACAAAGGAGTGAGGTGTGCATGCGTTCACGATTAACCTTTGCCTTAATCTTTCTCGGTCTTTTTTTAGTCGCCGTTTATTGGATGAGCACGTGGAATGACAATATGGTCGAAGGACAGATTGAACGAATCGATATCCCCCAAATATTGATTGAATCTACCGAATCCTCTAAAGAAGTCACATTGCGTGTCATCTTAATCAATGATCAAACCGAAGTCACCGGCATCGTCAATAGCGTACAAGGGTTACAGAGCGGCCAACTGGTGACAATCGAGGTCATCCCGACGGATTCGAACTTGAACATCGCACGCACCATCGAAGTCACCGCTCCATGATTTTTTGAAATGAAGCGTAACTTTTCCAGAACTGTGGAATATGAGAACAGAATCATAAAAAGGAGTGATCGGATTGATTTCAAATAAATTACTATCTGGAAAAGTAGCGTTTGTGACCGGGGCAGCCTCCGGAATCGGACGTGCCGCGGTCATCCGCTTCGTTCAAGCCGGAGCAAAAGTCGCCATTGTCGATTTGAATGAAGAAGATGCGATGCGTCTCGCAAGCCTTGTCGGGGAAGAACGCGCTATCGGCATCAGTGCAGATGTGTCGGATGAATCCGCAATGAAAGAGGCCTACGAACGGACAATGGAACGATTTGGTCAACTCGATATCGTCTTCGCGAACGCCGGTCGAAACGGGACCATCACACCGATTGAACATTTATCATTGGATGATTGGAATGGCGTGGTGGAGACGAACCTCACTGGAACCTTTTTGACCGTCAAACATGCTATTCCTCATTTGAAAGAGAATGGCGGGAGTATCATTATCACTTCATCGATCAACGGGAACCGCTATTTTAAAAATTTCGGATTCAGTGGCTACGCGACGACAAAAGCAGGTCAAACCGGCTTTGCGAAAATGGCTGCTGCGGAACTCGCTCAATTCGGGATTCGTGTCAATTCTATCTGTCCCGGGGCCATCGATACGAATATTGACGATTCGACCAATCGAGACGATGCGTTGCTCGAAGAAATTGTCATTCCAATCGAATATCCACTTGGGAATCAACCGCTTGCCGGAAAATCGGGCTCCGCGAAACAAGTCGCCGATGTCGTCTTATTTTTCGCGAGCAACATGTCGAGCCACGTCACGGGCTCTGAAGTATACGTCGATGGGGCTGAATCGCTCTTGTAATCGAAAAGCAGGTCACCTCACCCGAGGCGACCTGCTTATTTAAGGATTGGACTTTTCATGACCGCTTTTTGATAGAACGGCTGAAACCCAAGCCGCTCCATGTTGCGACCGGATGCCGAATCGACCTTCGTCGTGACCGTCAACAGATTGCATCCAAGTGCTTTCGCTTCGGCAATTCGTTCCAAAATAAGTTGTGTCTGGTACCCTTTTTGCCGATACGTCGGAACGGTGCTCGTCAGAAACAATTCTCCAATCCCGTCTTGCGTGGCTAAAATCCCACCCGCTACGACAGCATCCTCTTCTCGCACGAGATAAGCATGATTACTCGGTAGTGCGTAAAAGCCTTTGGCTGTATCGACCGTCTCTTGAAGGATTGTGCCCGACTCGGCGAATCCAGCCGCAATGGCGTATGCCCACTCATGGAGTGTCTCATCCTTCACTTTTTCGACCTGGGTCGGTACAGATGTGGAGGCATGCTGTGTCAAATCCAACGTCCATACGTCCAAAAAATGATCGAGCGTGTAGTTACGTTCTTGCAATAAGCGGAGCAAGGAATCTTCCGCTAATGGGCAAACTTCAATATGTAAACGTGATACGTTCTTCCCACGCACCCATTTTTCCATTTGATGCAGGTCGTAAAAGCTTGTCGGCCGATTCAATCCGAATCCGACCGCAAAACTCATATTTCCCATTTTGAACACGTGCCCTTTTCCTTCTACGTGTAGTTCCGCACCTTCATAGGGAGGGGTTTGTTTACGATATCGAATGTAAGCAGACGTCCCCTCTGCTTTGATGCGTTCGATACGCCTTGCCAATTCTAAACGATTCACGCTGTTCCCTCCCTTATATATTCTATGTTGAGTGTAGCACATGTTCACGGTCGAATGAGATGACCGTATTGAATCAGCCGTTCCCGGACTGAAGGGACGAGTTCTACACACTCAAGGACCGTCTCCCACTCTTGTAATGTCACATCGACGACTTCATCTACTTGCAGTAATAGTTGTTCGAGGTCAATCGGTTTCTCGCACACGAGACAATACATATCCAAGAAATATGTGCCCCGCTCAATCGTTGTCACGAACCGGAGTTGCTCAGGCAATACATATAGTCCTAACTCTTCTCTTAGCTCACGGACCGCACCTTGTCGACTCGTTTCCCCAGCCAAAATCGAGCCGCCCGTCCCTTCCCACAGAAGCGGATACGTCTTATCCGGATGACGCTTCGACAGCAATAATCTCCCATCTGGATCGAACGTGAACACTTCGATGACCGTGTGAAACGTATGCGGCTCTAATTCATCCCCACGAAAGTGCGTTCGACCGAGCGGTTGCCGGTTTTCGTCGAGTAAATCCCATACTTCTCGATTCATGGACGAATCTCATCAATCACGAACGAAGAGGAACCTTGAATCTCTTCGATAAAGTGAGATCCGAATAGCATGGCTGGTGTAAAGCTTCCGGCAAGCATCCCACCCGAACCGAGCAACCGCTTGACGACGGCGAGCGCCCCGTAAACAGTGAAGGCATACGTACTTGCCGTTTGAATACGGACGACTACTTTTCGTCCTTCCTCATTCGTTGCTTCGCCCCATACGTACGTCGATGATTTTTCACGTACAGCCTCGTCTGGTCCCGATACGTTTTCGTCGACATAACGGAGCAAGCGTTCCTGCACGGCCTCTTTTCCGAGAATCGGGCTGAACCATGACAAAGCGCGAGCAGCATAGGCGGCCGCTGTCGGTACAGGAACCCAAGTCGTAATATTTGGAATGTCCGTCGTGTAGTAGGCGGTCGAAACGTCTCCCCACGGAATCGCAATGGCGGTACGGCTTCCGCGACCAAAATCAATCGTTCTCCGCTTTGCCCCAATTGGAAATGATGATAATTTGCCGTTCACACGTTCCACACTACTCGACCCTAGTCCACGAACGGCCGTCTTCATGGTTCCTGGTGAGATGCCGGCTGCCGCCGAAAAGCCAAGAGCGAGTGTTGTCGCATCCGGTATCAACTCTTTTAATTTCCGCGCGACACAGTCGGTCGGAATGACATCAAATCCGACACCCGAGCATAAAATCACACCACGTTCTTTGGCTTGAGCCGCTTGCTGTTTAGAATGGACATATTCGAACACTTCGATTTCCCCGGTAATATCTAAGTAATGCGTACCTGTCTCTAGACATGCCTCGATCATCACTTGGCTCGTATCCGTGAAAGGACCTGCACAATGAAGGACTAAATCTACATCGTGAAGCGCCTCGATTGCGGCTTCACGACTCAATGCGAAAATCGATGTTTCGCAACCCAGTTCATCTCCTAGGCGATGAATCGCTCTTGCGTTTCGTCCGGCAAGAACCGGACGCATTCCGTCACGAGCGGCTTGTCGTGCAATCAGCTCACCCGTATAGCCATTCGCCCCATAAATCATCCATCTCATTTTTACCCCTCCTTATGTTAATGTATCCTTGTTCGTTTCCCTAAAAGAAGTTGAATCGAACGAAAAGATCTTGGATGACATCGATGATATACACACTTCCCGTTACAATAAGCAAATATCCGATTGGGATGAGCAGACTTTTCACTGTTTGTAGTTTTGTTATGTCTCCCCGATGCTGTAGTAGACGATCCACCAAGTAAAACAAGGTCGCTGCGAGAAGACTGAGCCATGACAAGACGAGTCCGAATAGTATATGTAAAACAAACGAAGTGAACCACCTGAATCGTTTCGAACTGAGTCGATTCGCCAACCAGTCACTGCACCATGAGGTCACGACACCGTAGGTCAACATGATCGGAAAACTGACCGCTACATAGGCAACCGTCATCAAAAGGAAGCCATTCAGTACGCCACTCATCCCTCCATTTTCTCGTAGACCCATCATAGTGACCCCACACGCTAACAGAATCGCATAGACGGGCGAAGCGATGGATGCTGTGACGATTTTACGATTCCACATCTGCACTCCCCCTAATCCCTTCCAACTTTACACGACCTGTTCTGAAAACGCACAAAAACCAGCCTAAATTCAGGCTGGCTTCGCGATTTGTTAATTGTTTGCAACTTCTCCGGCTTTCATACGGACCGATTGCATCGCTTCCGTCCATGGAAGGAGTTGGTCGAGCATATCGTTTACCGATTGTGCTTGAACTTCTTTCGGAGCGAAATGCGTACCGTTCTCGAAGTCCGTGAAGAGTGAGAGTGCAGGATGGACACGTACGTGAGCGATTGACAATTCACTCAAAATGCCCCGTAAATGTTCTGTTGCCCGTGCTCCACCAACAGAACCGTAAGAGACGATTCCGGCTGCTTTGTTGTTCCATTCGACGCGTAAGTAGTCGAGTGCGTTTTTAAGAGATGCTGAGATGGAATGGTTATATTCTTGGACGATGAAGATGAATCCGTCCATTTGCGCAATTTTCTCCGACCAGGCTGCAACGCCAGATGCGTCCTGACCCGCTTCGCCGAGAAGTGGCAAGTTGTAGTCTGCGATGTCGATGACTTCATAGTTGGCATCGCCACGTTTGTCGGCGAGTTCTTTCACCCATTCCCCGACTTGTGGACTGACGCGACCTTCACGAGTTGATCCGAGTACGATTCCGATGTTTAACATAGTAGTTCCTCCTTGGTTATGTTGTGATGCATCTGATTTTCCAAACAAGCGATTTAAGAAACTCATTTCATGCCCTCATATTCTTTCTCAAATGTTTTCGTGCTTCTGACCGTATCGATTGGTCGTACCATCGCCTCGATTTGCGAACGTTTCGCTTCGAGGAACGGCGGGAGTGACAACTTCTCACCGACCGTCTCGTACGGCTCGTCTCCCATGAATCCAGGTCCATCTGTCGCCCATTCGAACAAAATTTGCGGCGCGACACGTGCATAGGATGATTCAAAGAAGAAGCGATCGACGTAGCCAGAAGTCGGCAAACCGAACTGTTGGAGACGTGCTGTCCATTCATCGAGGACGCTACGGTCTTCGACACGGAATGCGACATGGTGCACGGTACCGAACCCTTGACGCGCTTGTGGAGATGTCTCGTCGTGAATGACGATCACTTGCGCTCCGTTTCCACCTTCACCTCCTTCAAAGAGATACACATCACCTTCTCGCCCGATTTCTTTAAACAGCATCACTTGCTCCATCACTTGTTTGAAATATGTGATATCTGCGATGCGAATAAAGATTGGACCGAGTCCCGTAATCGCGTATTCAAGCGGGATTGGACCGTTCTTCCACGGCTCGCCCGACGCGATGCCTTCGTTGAACTCATCCGAGATGAGTTGATACGCCTGCTCATCAAAGTCGATGAACGAGAGCGTCTTCTTCTCGAACTGTTCTTGAATCCCTTCGTGCTCGACGCCGAGACGGTCGAAGCGACGGACCCAATACGTCAACGCTTCATCTGTCGGTACGCGGAACGACGTTTTCGCGATTTCATTCGTTCCGTGCTTACCTTTCGGGATACCTGGGAAGTCGAAGAAGGTCATATCTGTCCCTGCGTTTCCTTTATCGTCCGCAAAGAATAAGTGATACGTTTGAATGTCGTCCTGGTTGACCGTTTTTTTCACCAAACGCATGCCTAACACGTGAGTGAAGAAATCGTAGTTTTTTTCGGCACTACTCGTGATTGCTGTGACGTGGTGAATTCCTTTAACATGATTCATCATTCTCTCTCCTTTTATATCTTGGTTTCAAGATACATGATTAAAATTTTTTGCGGCTTCTGCCCGCTTTCCTATTTGTTTCAACTGTTCAATCGTTTCGTTTAATTGCATCCCTTCAAACACAGCGTTCATATGCTCCCTATGCTTAGGGAAAATATCTTGCATCAAGCGCTCTCCGGCATCTGTCAGCGCAGCGTATGTGATGCGACGATCGCTCGGACAAGCCTTACGAATGAGATATCCTTTTTCTTCTAACCGGTCCACGACGTACGTCATGCTTCCGCTCGAGAGGAGAATTTTCTTCCCGACGACTTGAATCGGTTGATCCCCTTTATGATATAAAAACTCGAGTACGGCGAACTCGGTCGCGTTTAACCCGTAAGACGCCACTTCCTGCTTCACCAGGTCTTGTAACGACTGAGAGGCACGTAACAGCACAGTAATTGTTTTTAGTGCATCAGATGGTTCCATCTGTCTCCCTCCTTTGTCCAAGAGAGCCATTAACTTAAATTCAAATATCTTTAATTCGAGATAAATATATCATGCGACAATTCTTCCGTCAATCGATTTGATTCAAAAAAATGAGACGGGTAGTTCCCGTCTCATTGCCCTCGCCATACGACTGTTGTTGCTCACTTAATTCCAATTTGACAGCATGTATACCAATTTTGTGCATCGATCGGGCGTAATGAAATCATGTCATTCTCCTTTAGTCATATGTCTCATTTAAGTTTCTTGCATAAAATGCGATAGCACGCCGGTACCGC
The DNA here is from genome assembly GCF_018617145.1 of Exiguobacterium sp. s75. Lineage (GTDB taxonomy): Bacteria > Bacillota > Bacilli > Exiguobacteriales > Exiguobacteriaceae > Exiguobacterium > Exiguobacterium profundum. Next base: position 28,593 of record NZ_JACSJQ010000003.1, on the reverse strand, counting down.
GCGATGCTCTCGTCCGGTTTCGGACTTGCAAGCAGTTCAAGTAACGTTCCCGTCGCTTCTTCATGGCGACCGACGTTGTAATGGGTCATCGCTTGAAATACCTTGAGCGCCCCGTGATTCGGGAATTGCTCGATTGCCTCTTCAAATAACTGTTCCGCTTCCGTGTATCGTCCGAGTGCCCGATACGTACTGCCGAGTCCGAGATATGATTCCGCCAACTCTTCCCCCGTCAACCCGAGTCGGATGGCCCGTTCATAATGCGGGACCGCTTGACGTTCTTCACCGAGCGAGTCATAGCACCACGCACAGTACGCATGTAGCCTCGGATTCTTTTCATCTTTCCGCAAGAGCGACAGGAACAGTTGCTTCGCCTGCTCGAGTTGTCCCTCCTCACGGAGACGGACGGCTCGATCAAAGTCATGGTCTTCTGGCACGTCGGTCACCTTCTTCGCAAAATCTTCGTCTAACCAAGCTTGCAATGTTTCGTAATACTTTCCGATATGTACTCCATCGACGAGTGCATGATGGGCTTGGACGGATAACGGCATAACCAGACGCTCGCCTTGACGTTCGAACTTGCCCCAGGCGATGCGTGGCACGCTGTCATGTTGTTGCTGATGCGTCGGGTGCATGATACTCGTGAACGTGATCCACGGGACACTCGTGATATACAGTAAGTCGTCGGGCTCGTCATCCCCGACCACGACTTCATCGCCAGCTTGCTCCATCCGCGTCGTCACTTCCTGTAAGAATGTCGGTAAATCCTCATTGAACGTGGCCGCACAAAAGTTGAAGACATCCTCGTCTAACATGACCGTGAACGAGGGGTGGACCACCTCGTGTTCGACGACCTCTTCACCACGGATCCGATAGCGCAATTCCGGAATCGCGTTCGCCGATCTCACCGCACCGTATAAAAAGAGTTTGAAGAACGATTGGTTGCTCTCCTTGGCATATGTATATAGGTTCGTGACATCTACGTTTGCCGTCACGTTGAAATGTGGCGCATCAAACGCTTTGAAAAACTCGAAGTGCTTACGTCGTGCCCACGTCTCGATTTCAATTTTTTTCATAAAAACTCCCCCTCCTACGCTCTTACTGTAGCAGAGAGAGTGAATTCGCTCATAGCTTTTGTTTTAACTGTTCGTAATGTCCTTTTGCCAAATCAAAGTAGATGAAGTCTCCACGTTCGATCCGTTCGAGCGTCGCTTCGAACTCACGCCATCCACGTTCGACCTGTTCAGGCGTCAATTCGCCGCTTTCAGCCGCCGCCTTGAACTCATCCTCATCCTTTTTGACGATATCGCCATTTGGAAATACAAGAATATCGAGCAACAAGTCATCCATGTACGGAATGCCATTTTCTTCGCCGATTCGGTCGACGAGGTCGATATACCATTGCACGATTTCACCGTCAGGGTTGAACATGACCGTCACACCGAACGGTTCATTTTCCGGGAAATATTGGAGCCAAGCAAACCCGGCATCCGCCACGATGAATTCTTCCCCTTTGTGCTTTTTATATAATGGTGCGCGAACCTCATCGATTTGGAATAAGGCGACGACGCCTGAAAATTGTTCCGTCTGAACACGAATTTGCGCGTAGCGGTTCTTTAAAATCCGTTCCCAGTCTCGTCGATTCGCATACTTTCGTTTTGCCATATAGATCTCCCCTTTGGTCATCTCTATATGATACAGTTCGCCAGAAGAAGGAAAGTTCCTTGTTAGTCGTACAAATTATGCTGATTGAACCAAACGAGATGACTTTGCTTCAAGCGTTTCCGCTCGACCATACGGACGAATGCGTCTGTCGAGATGAAACGGTTCCTGGGATGGAGGTCGGCCAACATCAAGAGGATGAGGCGTGAACCTCGTTCTCCCTCTTGAAGAGAGATATGCTCCATCTTTCCTTCACCATTGAAGCGATTGATGAACAGTTCGACTTTACACTCCTCTTTTAAGAGACGAGTCGTCACATATGCGACCTGGCTGATGATCGACTCGAAGTCGTGATGTAATGTGTAGCCGGACGGCCCACTCAAGTCGACTGCGAACGTGAACGTGTCGAGCGACGTCTTTTGAAAGACTTTCGATTGGACTCGTCCAAGTTTCGCCGTCGCGACCCAGTCGATCTCTTTGACCGGTTCCCCTTCGTAAGGCTTCGAACCTAGAACCTGAAGTGGATTCCGTAAAGGTGATGCGGTCAAAGGACGGTCACCGAGTGCCAATCGTTTCGTACCGACCGGAGGATGTAACGTGAGGGACGGCAACACCGTCCATCGTTTCTCGATCGGGTACTCAAGAAGATACGTCCCGAGATGAAACGGGAGCGTCACAGCAAGTACGCACTCTTCGATATAAGCTGGTCCCCGGAATTCAGCCTGCACACGAAGCACGTGACGAGCCTGATCTGTCCGTAACGTCAAATCCAGACTGTTCGGGGACCGGTCGTGGTCTGGAAAGCTGAGCGCTGTATTGGTTTTCAAGCGAACGCGAACGGGAAGCCCGAGTCGTTCGATGACTTCACTTCCATCTAAAATCAGTTGTACCTCCGTCTCATCCCCGACAAAGAGAAGGGATTCGTGGCTATGTACGTGAAGCCGAAGAGCTTGTTCCAACTGTTTCCGTGTCCGTTCAAAGAACCAAACGATGCCCGTAAGTAAACAAAGCGCATATCCGACAATCTCCATGTACGGGACGAATACGAGAATCACTCCAGCGAATCCATAAACCGGAATCCACTCTTTCTGGAGGGCGTTATGTGTCGAGAACGTCATCTTCAGCCCTCTACCGGCACAGAGACGGTATCTAAGATGTAACGGATAATGTCCTGTTTCGTCGATTTGATGCCTCCTTCAAGCGTCAACGTCAAACGATGGGACAATACATAAGGTGCCACGGCTTTCACATCTTCCGGAATGACGTACAACCGATCATTCAGATAGGCGTAACTTTGAGACGCTCGCATGAGCGCGATGGCTCCACGTGGACTGACACCGACCTCAACGGATGCATGTTCCCGGGTCGCGTGAACGAGCCCGAGTAAATAATCGAGGACATCATCTTGAATCGATACTTGCTTCACTTCCTCCTGAGCACGGCGTAACTCGTTTAACGTCGCAACCGCCTCTACGGTTTTCCGTGTTTGGCGCATGACTTGTAAGAGGAGTTCTCTCTCTTCCGCAACATCAGGGTAACCGACCGGAATCGAAATCAAGAAGCGATCGAGCTGGGCATCCGGTAAGGGGAACGTCCCCGCTGATTCAATCGGGTTTTGCGTCGCGATGACGAAAAATGGTTTCGGCATCGGATATGTCTCTCCCCCGATGGAAACTTGTCGTTCTTCCATCGCCTCAAGCAAGGCGGACTGCGTTCGTGGAACCGCTCGGTTGATTTCATCAATCAAGACGATGTTCGCAAAGATTGGTCCTTGGCGATGATCGAACGTCTGCGTCTGCATGTTGAAATAGTCTGCTCCGATCACATCAGACGGTAACAAGTCGGCCGTGAATTGAATCCGGGAAAACACCCCGTCGAAGCTAGCCGCAATTGTTTTGGCAAGTAACGTTTTTCCCGTGCCTGGCACATCTTCTAATAGAATATGTCCTTCCGCGAGTAACGCCGTACAACAGAGGCGTACGACATCCTCTTTTCCTAAATACACTTCGTTCAACTGTTTGATGACCTGCTCCATGCCCATATGACGACCTCCATTTTTTGTCTTAATCAAACTTTACCTTTTTATGGTAAGATAAACAACAAATAGTCTGAACATTCAAAAAGGAGGTAACTTCTTGCGCTGGACGAACAAGTTTTTTCTCATGATTGCCGCCACACTTCTCGTCACCTTTACAATGATGGTGGTTGCGACCGGGATATTCGAATGGCTCTATAACCCGGAAACGATACCGGTCGAGGAAAATAATAGTCCTCCTACGAATTTCAAATCAGATGAAGACAGTAAGCTTTTAATAGATGAATCTAAAGCAGATTATCCGTATGAATTAGATCCTCGAAAAGGAAAAATAAAACTTCTTGAGAGATTTACGGGCTCTGGAGAGTCCACACGACGAAATCTCGGTTTATCGGTCGCTTTGATTGCATTCTGTTTGCTCGGTTTTTATGTCTATCGAAAGCGAAAGCAACGTTTGGCGCGCGCACGAGATCATGTTGATTCAAGCATAGACCCGCTTGTAGAATCGCTACAAAACAAGAACGCTTCGTCCGTTTCGACGCTCACAGCGTTCACGAACGTCCCGATTCGCGATGCGCTGATCACATTTAACCAATCTCTCGTACCAGCCAAGCGATTGCGTGCTCATGAGACATTGCAAGAGTGGTTCCAACGCATCGATTTACCGATGAACCCGTCCGTTTATCATGCGGTTCGCTACGGCACCTCTTCAGGTGTGACGATTTCTGAAGAAGATACACTTCACTTCAAGAGAACACTCGATACCTACGCGACACGTCCTCACCCCGAGTGAGAATGTGCACAGGTTCTGCTTTTTCATCATGAATGATAAAATGGTGGAAAATGTCAGTTAAGGGGATGGAAACATGAGACGATGGGCGATATTCGGATTAAGTGCACTTTTACTCGCGGGTTGTACAGATACGGTGGCAGACAATCCAACCCCAATCGAATCACCCGATGAACCCATCACCGAATGGACGCGTGAGGACTTTAAAGACGTCTATGACCAATACGAACAAACGAAACCGCTCCTTACTGCCCTTGAACAACAAGGAATCAAACCGTTTCGGGAGACGTTCGAACGGGTCATCATCGCAGGCAACGGCCTCGAGCATACGTATGCGGATATTTATCCATTCAAGCTCGATGACGGGACGTATGCTACCATTTTCGACAGTCAAGACGGAACGGTGATCAATGGTTCTGAGTCGGTCGCTCCGCTATTCTGGCAAGAGGAATCTTTCCTTCAATACGTTGAAGAGATTGAAAATCGGAAATTCGGTACAAGTGCCCCACCTACCGATGTCGTCCTCACGCAGGATGAATTCCAAACGGTCTATGACCGCCATGCCTACACGTCAGCTCTCCTCGTCGAACTCGATGAAGCGGGCGTCGAACTGGCACGGGAGCCAATCGATGATGTGATCATCGCCGGGAACGGCGTGACTGAAGTCACTGCCGACTTGTTCGTATTCGATGTCGAGAGCGGGTATGCCATCGTATATGATCAGGACGGAGAAATTTTAAAAGGCCCCGAATCCATCTCACCGCTCTTTTGGAACGAGAAGGACTATGAGGACCTGTTAGCCAAGAATGAGGGATAATTTCGCCCCTTTTCCGATTTTAGCTATGCTATACTCAAATCAATAAACGACCACTAGGGGAGCCTTCGGGCTGAGACGGCATTTGCCGGACCCTTTGAACCTGATCTGGCTCATACCAGCGTAGGGAAGTGGCTTGGGATACGTCTCTGTATGTCCACGCCATTTTTCCGTCTGGAAACGTGGCGTTTTTATTTTGAAAGGAGACTATTCATGCGTATTCAACAACTCACTTGGATGGCAATGCTCGTTGCCATCGCCGTCGTCGGTTCGATGTTCATCTCGATTCCTACAGGTGTCGCCCGCGCTTATCCGATTCAACATATGGTGAACGTGATTGCCGCAGTCACCGTCGGTCCAATCGGAGCCGTTCTCGTCGCTTTCGTCACCGGACTCATTCGCGTCATGACCGGTACAGGATCACTGCTCGCATTCCCTGGTGGCATGATTGGCGCGTTTCTTGCCGGCATGTTCTTCGTTCGCACGAACCGCGTCTATGCGGCCGCTCTCGGAGAAATCATCGGGACTGGGGTTATCGCTTCGTTGATTGCCGTCCCGTACGCAAAACTGTTGATGGGTTCGACGTTCGGTGCATTTTTCTTTGTCCCGGCGTTCCTTGCCTCTAGTTTGACGGGTGCGCTTCTCGGTTGGCTCGTCTTGTCGCGTGTCAAACAGTTGCGACCGAGCGTACTCAAATAAAAGCTCCCTTTTTGGATGAAAATGGTAAACTATAGACAACATCTATAGAGGAGGGGTTTTATGTCTCGTTTCAATCAACTTGTAGCGGGTGGTATTTTGTTGTTTTTGTCCGGACTCTTATATACGCTCGAACGCATCGCACTCTACATACGTTGGTACGCCGAAATCTCAACCGGGAGCTGGTTGGAAAAACCGACGTTTGTCGATCCATTTCTCCAAAACTGGTTCGTTACCTTGTTTCTCTTTGCCGCTATCCCCTTCTTCTTGGCAGCTATGAATGTCACGCAAAAAACAAGTCCATCCGAGAATCCGACCGACTCATGACGGTCGGTTTTTTGTATGATAGACCCAAATCGCTTCACCGTTCCATTCATCAATTAAGCCACTGTCGAAAAAGCCGTTCTTCGCATAAAATCGTTTCGCGGCTTCATTCTCTTGATGGAGACTGAGGATGATATCATCCACGTCGTATTGTGTCTGGATGAATTCCACTGCCATGCGTAGGCACTTCGTTCCAACGCCTTTCCCCTGTTCGTATTGATCAATCATGAAACGGTCGAGCCACACGTAACGTTCTGACTGGTTCTCCGCTCCGACCATCATAAAGCCAACCGCTCGCTCGCCTTCATAAAATGCAAAGCTCTGCCAATTGTATTTCGTATCCTCAATCATCTCTCGAAGGGATTCGGCATTCGTCTCGATGAATCGAGATTGTTTCTCGTCCACTGTCAGGGCGATGACCGCCTCTCGATTGACTGCATCAACCGGTTGAATCGTGATTTCATTTACTTTCATATGTTCACCTCATTCTTTTTTTAGTCCTTTTCTCTCTTTCATACGCTTTCTCCCGTAAAAAGTTTCTTCTCCCGTATCTTCGAAAGCATGCATTCGTTACACTAGACGTACGAGACCCGGATGGACATACGATCAGCCTCATCTCAGAAGAATTGACTTCTCCGTTCCACCGTGATCGAGTGAAAGATTTGCAAACGAAAGGAAACAACCAATGAAACAAATCCATCATATCTGTATCCAAACCCCGGATTATGCCGCATCGAAGTCATTTTACGAAGCGCTCGGTTTTGAACTCGTCCAGGAGTCGCCAAACTTTCATACGCGTGACTTCAACAGTTGGCTCAAACTCGGTGATTTTTATATTGAGCTCCAGACTGCTAAAACAGATGAAACGTTACAAGACTACTCGAAACATGTGGCCGGTCCCGTCCATTTCGCCCTCTATGTAGATGACCTCAAAGCGGAAGTCGCACGACTCGAACAACTCGGCGTCACGTTTTTACCGAAGCACGGTGGCAACATCTACTTCGTCGTCGATGGACATTTAAGTAAATTAAAAGCACCGGAAGGAACCATCATTGAACTGCGTGATACGTTCGAGATTACATAATCAGAGCTTCACAGTTATCTAACAAAACCAGGTCCATGTTTGCATGGGACCTGGTTTTGTTATGCACTCTTAAAGACATAGATGTCCTATTTGAAGTAAAACGAATATATCAACTCGGTCATGAAAGCTCACGATTTTTTCTAAATGACCGTTGAAGTGAAATGAATTGTGCGACCAGAAGTAACCCATTTGAAAGAAGTGTCATTGCTAACAAGTCCACCCAAGAGTAAATCACTACACCTGTCACCTTTAATGCTATTGCCACTCCAGCAAACAAAACAGCAAACTTCGATGTGGAACCAATCAGTTTCCTTAGTTCGATTTTATATTCAGATTTCTCAACAACGTTTGTATACTCCATACCTGAGAGAATATAGCGAATCCATACATAGAGACTTAGAATTGCTATAACACTCAATAAAATATATGAAGACTCAGTGTTGAATATACCTGAAAATCTATTCAATAGAACGACTACTCCCAAAAATCCAATGAACAAAACGAAAGCCTCGGCTATAAAGTACAACATCCGCCTTTCTTTATATTCGTCATTTGGTAAAAACATTGTGACCCATGATTCTTTCATCTTTTACTCCTCCCAGAATAAATCATTTAACGTGACGCCCAGAACCCTCGCAATGGCAATACAGAGTTTCAAAGAGGGATTATATTTATTCGATTCGATCAAACCGATTGTCTGTCTAGTCACACCGATCGCCTCTGCCAAATCGGTTTGAGTAAGATTCTTTTCTACTCGATGTTCTTTTACTCTATTTCCCATGTCTGTCTCCTAATTTAGTTGCGCAATACCTAAAATGTAATATATATATTCCATTAACGCAATATATATATTACATATTTTTGATTACGAATGAATCTCCATCACACTTTCTACGTTTTCTCTGTTCATAAGAAAGGAAAGGATACAGTAACTACATTTTGAGTTAGGAGATCACTAATGAAATATCTCGATTATTGGAGCTACTTGTCACTCTCTCTGGCAAAGCTCTTCTTTTTTAGCTGGTTGACCGCGACGGCGTTCGACTTCTCATTCTTCCTCATCAATTTGGCGACGATTTTGCTCCTGACGAGTTGGGCACTCGCCGTGTCTTATCCGATCCGCCGATGGATTTTATACGTTTCTCTGTTCCTGCATAGTACCCTGCTCGTCTCGGACGTCTGGTACTATCGCTATTTTGAAGACTTATTATCCGTCGCCTTACTATCTGATATCGGGCAGATGGGAGATGTCGGGGGTGGCTTCTTGACGCTCATCCGCCCAATCGATGCGTTCTTCTTCATCGACCTCATCATCTACGGTTTGATTTTGCGTTATATGAAACGTCATCCTGTCCGTGAAGGGAAACGAAACGGAAGACGATTGGCGCTCGCTGGCTTCACACTCGGATTTCTTCTCTTCACAATCCCGCTCACCCTCAGTTATCAGCGTGGAGAAAAGTGGATCGCGGACGACCCCATATCGAATATGCGTGAATACTATCATCTTGGATTTTGGGGCTATCACGCGATGGATGTCGCCCGAGGCGTCGAACGTGCTATGGGATGGAACGAAGCCCTGACAGAAGAAGAGCGTTCTCAAATTCAAGCACTCTCTTATCAAGAATTAAGTGCCCCAAGTCCAGATACGAACGTTATCGTTTTACAACTCGAATCATTCCAAACATCCGTCATCGATCAACAGATTGATGGACAGGAACTGACCCCGAATTTGAACCGACTGCGACGTGACATGCTTTACTTCCCGAACGTGTATCATCAAACGCATGAAGGGCGAACGTCTGATGCAGAGTTCATCGTCAACACGTCACTTTATCCTGTCAAATCTGGTTCCGTCTACACGCGTTTCCCGGGAAATCAATTCAGCGCGCTCTCTCAATCCTTGAATGAGGCGGGCTACGATACGGCAGCCATGCATTCGTTCCGAAAAGACTTTTGGAATCGCGATGACTTTTATGACAATATCGGGTTCAATCATTTCTTTAGCGACAAAGACTACCCCGATCAAGGCATCATCGGGATGGCACTCAACGACCAAGAATTCTTAAATACGTCGGTCGGATTTATGGAAGAGTTGGATGAACCATTTTACGCATTTTTAGTCGCTTTAACGAGTCATACACCGTACGATATCCCGGAAGACGAGAAGCGGTTGGACCTATCTGATATCGACGATCCCCTTCTCGAAAACTATTACCATACCGTTCATTTCGTCGATGCCGCTGTCGGTCAGTTCATCGAACGATTGAAACAAGATGGTTTCTGGGATGAGACGCTTCTCGTCATGTATGGTGACCACGATAGCGGTCTGACGGCACCAGGAGAAGAGATGGCTACCCTCGAAGAAGTGAACTCGACGGTTGACGCGTTTCAACTTGACCGTGCTGTCCCTCTCTTCATCAAACCACCTGGACCGACGACAGGAGAAGTCATGGAGGCGAGTGGTGGGCAAATCGATATCGCCCCGACGATTCTCGATTTACTTGGGATCTCTCCGGCATATATGCTTGGCGACTCCCTATTAAATGATACGTCAAATCTAACCGTCTTTCGGACGGGCGCTTTCCGATATGAAGATCATTACTATGAACCAGACTTGACCGAGCGTGCTGGTAACGGCACATGCTATTCCATTGAGACGGAAGAACAAGTCGCATTCAATCGATGCGCCCCTTACATCGACCGCGCGGCCAGTCAGCTCCGGCTCTCGGATACCATCATCGAGAAAGATGCCCTCTCGCAAATGAGTCCATGAAAAAACTCCCGAGCTATTTGTCTCGGGAGTTTTGTTCAGTAAGCTTTACGCAATGTCGCGATATCAAGCTTTTTCATGGGCAGACATGCCTGTACGACCTGTTCAATCTGCTCTTGCGAACCAACCGTCATCATCTCTTCCATTTCCCACGGGATGATTTGCCAGGAGACGCCATAGCGATCTTTCAGCCAACCACACTCCTCTGCTTCCGGTACAGCCGATAGCCGCTCCCAGTAGGAATCGACTTCTTCTTGCGACTCACAAAACGCAATCAGCGACTGCATCTCGTTGAACGCGAATTGATGATTTTCCGCGCTGTCCATGGTGACGAACTCGCGTCCGGACAAGACGAAGCGGGCGTAATTGAGCTTCCCTTCCAACTTCGGGCCGTCTGTCCCCCCGTAACGAATCATATGGTCTTCCAGCACGTAAGAATCCGGGAAAATCGAAATCCAGTCATTCATCGCCGCTTCAGCATGACCAAAGACGTCCCCGACGAACAAAAAGCATGGGGTCACCGTCTGGATGTCCATCCCGCCGCTATGCATGATTTGCCAGGATACCCCGTGCTTGTCTTTCAACCAGCCATAGCGCGCGCTGAAATCATACGTGTCAAGCGGCATGAGCACCTCTGCCCCCTCACTCAATTCGCCCCAAAGCGTATCCACTTCTTCCGACGTCGGGAACGTGACCATGTACGAGATGGAGGGATTGCGGTCCTTCAACGGACCCGCCCCAAGCAGTTGCAAGAACTGTCCCGACAGCGAGACGGTCACAATCGTCGTCTCACCTGAAGGCGTATCCATCAGTTTCGTCGTATAGTCGATGAACGAATCGGGAAACTTCGAGACGTACCACTCCGCAATCGCTTCGACGTGACTTTCGAACCAAATACACGGGATAATCGATTGGGTAATCATTAGATTTCCTCCTTTCAGACTTCACGTAGACGATACACGTCTCTCACGGCGAGCAATGTCTCCACTCGTTTCCGGTACGCCTGATAATGGGCTGAATGGATATGCGCGTCGAGCGCCGTCTCGTCCCGATATTTCTCATAGAACACGAACGTGCCCGGGGCATCGATTGACTCATGGAGCACATACGTCAAACATCCTTCTTCTTGTCTCGATGGGGAAATGACTTCATCGAGCGCTTGCCTTAACTCTTCCTCTTTCCCCGGATATGCCTTTAATACAGCGGTAATCACGATTTCCATTGCAAATTCCTCCTCCGTTTTACATGAACGCAATACTTTTCCCGTTTTAGAAGAGATGTATACGCAAATGGACACGCCGATTTGTAAAGGCGTGTCCATCGTTTAGACGAGTTCGTTCGCAATCTCGTTCAGTTCTTCAATTTGATCTTTCAACGAAGCTAACGCTTCTTGTTGTGAAATCGTCAACACATGAACGTCTTGGCTGTTCGTTTCGAGTGCCATCGTCAACGCCGTCATATCACCCGTCACTTGATGGACTTTGTGTAATTCTGCGGCGGCGATTTGGAGCTGACTCGACGTCTCATCTACTGTTCCTGCGACCGTATTTGTCGTTTGAATCATGGAAAGGATCGACGCCCCACTCTTACGGACTTGTTCTTCCTGCGTCGATAGACGTTCTGTACTGCCATCGATGGCACGTTCCGTCACTTGTACCTCTTGCATGACGAGTTGGATAATGTCATTAATCTGAGCTGATGCTTGTGCCGTTTGAGCGGACAAATTTCGAATCTCCGTCGCGACGACGGCAAACCCTTTTCCGTGTTCACCTGCTCGTGCCGCCTCAATTGAAGCGTTAAGAGACAACAAGTTCGTCTGAGACGAGATTTGCTGAATCGTATCCGTGATGGTCCGCACTTCTTGGAAACGCTCCGCCAATCCTTTAAAGGCTAGATTCACTTCACCGATACTTAAGTTCAGCTCAGCAAGCGACCGTTCTGTCGAATCCATATTGTCATGTGATAGTTGAGCGTCTTGTAAGACACCGTTCACGTGCGAGGTTGTTTCTTGAAGCTGTTGTTGCATCCGTTCAAACGCCTGTACAGTGGATTGAATTTGTGAGGCGACATTCTGAATCAAAACTGCTTGTTCAGACGTTCGTTTTGTCATCGAACCAATTTGGGCCGTGACTTGTTCTGAGGCGTTCGTGACGGAATCAACGGAATCATTCATTGTAAATACCGCGCCATGAAGCATTGTCGCACTCGCTGTCGTCTTCGCCATGGTGAGTTCGACCTCACTCGCATGCTGTTCAGCTTGTTGTTGTTGTGTAAACGTCTCGTGTAATAATTTTGCCCCAAAGAAAGAAACGAAGTAGGCGCCAGACAAAGCCATTGTGAGCACAGTGAACCAAATGACGAGATCGAGCGGCGTTTCAAATGAAAAGCGCCCAATCAATACAGCTCCGACCGATACGATAAGCGCGAGAATGCTGCCGTACAGCACAAGATGCCGATTCAAGTACATCAACATCAATACGATATACAGAAAGACGATATTTTGAATCGCAGTACCTGGCAGCGTCAAGATAATTGCTGAAGCTGCAATGTACATCAACGTGACGAGCCCATACTTCAACCAAGTATGTTCCACATAGAAGCGATGGCCCAGCCATGATGCGGCTTGAATGACACCACCTATCAGAATAAAATTGACTGCGCCTTGCCCCGCGAGCTCCCCCATCCAATACAAAACACCCATGATCGGATAAGAAAGGAAAAACAAAATGATTATCATCCGCGATACGAGTAACGAGCTCATTTTCTCAAAATGATTTACCATGATTGTTGCCTTCTTTCAATAAAAGTAAGAGTCTATATGTATTTATCGGCACATGCCGAAAATTTTTAAGTCCATTTCTCGCAGTTTTGTATTGACTCAACAAATAAAAATAGGACAACATATGCCAGCATTCGCTGCACTTGTTGTCCTCTGAATCCCTCACAATTATCTATCTTCAACTTTCCGTTTAAATGGCCACCATACCCCGTCCCCGAAGGAGACGGTGATTGCCGGGATGAGCAGCGGTAACACAATCAAGCCATACAATAACAAACCGGTGATGACGATTGTCGCGATCTGGACGAGACTGAGCACGCCTGACGGAATCATGGCACCGAACGTCCCAGCGAGGATGACCGCGGCGGTCATAATGACGGTACCCATCTTCGTCATCGAGTGGATGAGCGCCTCACGGACCGTCTTCCCATTGATTGTTTCTTCTCGGAATCGATCTAACAAGAAGATGGAGTAGTCAATTCCAAGGGCAATCAACATGACAAATCCAAAGAACGGAACGGCCCAGCTAATCCCGTCATAGCCGAGTCCTTCTACAAAGATTAGCTCTGTGATCGCCGCTGACGTATAGTACGTCAAGAGAAGCGAAGCGATCATATAGAGTGGCATGATCATCGAGCGGAACAGTGCTGTCAAGACGATGAACAACGTCACGAGCATGATGGCTACCGTTCGATTGAAATCATTCGTCGATGTTTCATTTAAATCGCTATTGATACTTGAGATCCCGGCATATCCGATGGTCGCATCCGCATACGGTGTTCCCGTCACGGCACGATTCATCGTCTCTTTGATTGTCTCAACGGTATCAATCGCTTCTGGCGAATACGGGTCCATCTCTAAGACGACCTCGAGCTGAGTCGCCATTCCTTCATCGAAGACATATCGTTCGACTGCAGGTGAGAACGCATCTGATGTGAGCGTCCCTTCCGGAAGATACACACCAGTCTCCCGAAGCGCATCTGTTTCACTCAACTGTTGTAAGAACGAAACGACTTCGCCGAGACCAGACTCAATTTGTCCTAGCCCGTCGTTCGCTTCCGCGACACCTGTCGCCAGTTGCGCTAACCCGCTACCAAGTTCACCGACCTGAGAACCTTGTGCATTTAATGCGGACGCCGCTTCGTTGATTCCTGACTCAATTTGTGTGAGGCCAGCTGATACTTGACCGAGCTGTCCGACTGCGGCCGGGATGTTTTGAGTCGCTGTCAATCCTTGCCCAATGAGACCAAGTTGACCATTCAACTGATTTAGTCCCGCTGCTGCTTCTGCAAGCGGTGCCCCAGCATTGATTGAACCGCTTGGTAGTTGTCCAACAATCCCGTTCAATCCTTGCTCAATCTCATCCAATCCAGTTTGAACATCCCCGAGACCCGTCTGCGCTTCAGACAAGCCATCGCTGACTTCACTGAGCTGCGTATCGACATAAAAATCGTCGATGACTTCACCAGTAGGACGTGTAAGCGCACGGACACCATTCACACCTTCGACTTTTTCAAGCTCACTTGCAAACTTTTCGATATAGGGAACTTCTGATTCTGTAATGGCTTGATCTTGTCTCAAAATGACTTGTACCGGAAGGGATTCCCCTTGACCGAACCCTTCTGAGATCAAATTCAGTCCACGAACCGAATCGTACCCGTCTCCAATCTCATCGACCATATTGAACGAACGGGCATCGTCATATGTGAATAAGACAGGTACTGTAATCAACCCGACGACCAAAATCGATACGAACGGGCGATTGACCGACAATCGGCTCAAACTAGCCCAAAGCTTGCTGTCATGATGCTCGCCTGCCTTTTTCGACGGCCAAAACAGTCGCTGTTTGAGCGTCGCCATAAAGAATGGGACGACCGTGAAGAGAATCAGCAGCAACACCGCAATCCCGACTGCGACGGCGACCGCTGATTTAAAGATTGGAAAATCAGCAAATCCGATGGCGGCAAAACCGACGAAGACCGCGAGTCCACTGATGAGGACCGTCCGTCCTGCCGTCTTGTACGTATTGACGATGGCGTCTTCGATGGCATGCCCTGCACTGAGTTCTTCTTTATAACGGCTAAGAAGCAGGATACAGTAGTCTGTCCCAATCCCGAACAAGATGGCGACAAGGAAGATCTGCGTGTAGTTGGACACCGGGAACCCAAACCAATCCACAAAGAACGCGACAAAGGATTGGCTCAACAGATACGTGAATCCGACCGCAATGAGCGGGATGAACGGGGTCACGATGGAACGGAAGACGAGAAGGAGTAATCCAAAAATCAACACGACCGTGATGATCTCTGTCTTTTTCAACCCTTCCTGGGCACTTAAGTTCACATCATTGTTAATGATTTCTTCCCCGGTGATATATACTGTCTCCTCTTGTGGGAGCACGTTTTCACGGACATCATCAGCAAACGCATTGATTTCTTCCGTCGTACCTTCTACCGTGATGGGGACGAGGACGATGCGTTCGTCTTCTGAGACGAGCTGTGCCTCTGTCTCCTCGTTTTCGAACGGATCGAGAACATCTGTCACGACCGTTTCATTTTGTTTAAGTTCTTCGATGACACGCGCGACATCTGTTCGCTCTGTTTCGCCAATCGTCTCGAACTCGTAGACGAGCGAGATGGTCTTGTCACTTTTCCCAGCTTCATCTAAAATCGCTTGTGCGCGTTGTGAGTCCATGTCGTCCGCAAGTTGGAAGCTCCCTGCCTCTTCTGCTTGTTTCGTTAAGTTCGGTGCTGCGACAAATAATGCTGCCGTCAATACGATGAGGGAAATGAAAATTCCCCAGCGCCATTGAATGATTTTATGCATGTGTTATTCCTCCCCGATTCGGAGCAATTGCTTTATTTTTCGGAACGTCCGAACAAACTGCTCGATTTCAATTTCGTCTACTTCTCCATCGATGAGGGATTCCACATATCGATAGACGGCACCGTCCACTTCTTCGACGAGCCGTTTCCCTTCTGGGGTCAATTCAATCAATCGTTCCCGTTGATCTTGTCCTCGTCGACTCGTGACAAGTCCTTTTTCGACCAACTTTTTCAGGCGATTCGAGACCGCGCTTTTATGGACACCTTGTTTTTGCGCCAATTGCCCAGCCGGAGTTGGTCCAAACTGATCGAGTAACTTCCACAGTTGGAGCTGTTCACGCGAATACTCGCGCCATACGTTTCCCTCCATCGCTTCGATGACATGTTCCGTCCCATGGAACATCACTTCTTCAAACAACTGCACCGCTTCACGCATCAATGCTTTCATTTTTAGTTTACCCCCTAAACTAGATGGTTATAGTTTATGCCCTAAACTAAATGGCGTCAAATAAAAAGACCGATAAGCGATGCCCTTATCGATCCATGTTCTTTTCGATGGTTTCTGCCACACGTAACCCAGACAGATAGGCACTTTCGAATCGCGTTCGTCCGGATGGATCATCAGCTTCAAGGAAGACGTCCCCTGCTAAATAGATGGGATGATGGCTTACTTGATAAAACGGCTCATGCCATACGTCTTTCGCTTGGGCGTAACGCCAACGTTTCAATTGCCGTGATTGGATGTCGAGGTCTCCGACTTCTTCACGCACTAACCGCTCTATTTCAGCAAGTGTCTCTGCTTCCGGTCGCTCATACCACGCCTCACTCCACGCCTCTTCCATATAGACACTTACGAGTGGTGTCGCAGAGATTCCTTTTTGGCGATTATCGACGATTTTTAATACACCGGGTACCAGTTCTTGATCGAGAATACCGTCTGCTCCAATCTGTACATCTCCGGCACATTCAAAAAGACCCACGAACGTCGGCGAATATACGAGACGAAGTAGCGCGGGCTTGATCTGGTCGACCAAACTCCCTAGTAGTTCGAATGACTGTGGAAGCGGTGCCGTCATCACGACTTGATCATAGGAACGCGTCGTCACGTCTGTCTTGACTGTGACGGTTCCGTCTTCTTCCAGTTGAACGTTCTCCACTCGTTCATTCAACTGTACGGTCAAATCTTCAGCTAAACGCTTAGCGAGGGCATTCATCCCATTAATCGCGACATAACATGGATAAGGGTCGGCATACCAGACCCGCACCCAGTTCGCATTCATCCACGACTGTACCTCTCGTTCGAGCTCTTCTCCACGCACCGTGAAATAAACCGCTCCATGGTCGGCTCGTCCATCACCGATTCGACGCGTCGCCAAGCGTCCCCCGACGCTTCGACTCTTTTCAATCAGTTCAACGGCATGACCTTGACGCACGAGTTCACGCGCTGCGATGATTCCGCTCAGACCGGCCCCGATGATCCCAATCTTCATTCCGCATTCCCCTTTCTCTTCATGAAGATTGTAGCACGTTCCTTCAATTTACCCTCTGTTTGATATGCTTCAGGCTGGCTTGTTCCATTGTTCGTCGTAAGCCCGACGCGTATCTTCATACATGACAGCGAAGCGCGAAACGACGAATGGACGAATGAGAACCGTCGCAATCGATAGGGAGAATGCAGCAAGTAAAACCGAATTGACGACCGTAAATAACGTGAAGCCAATCAAATAAATCGGGATGAACGGCAAAATTAGTTTAAATGCGTCCCACTTCTGACCATGCATCAGCGCGCGTGACTTCGTGATCGATTCTCTGACCGATAATGCTGGCTCATCTCGCAAAATAAAGTACGTGAACGCGTAAGAGAAGAACTTCATGATTCCTGGAACAATGAACAATAGTGTCCAAAGCGTCTGGAAGATGGCTAGTAGGATGACTGCAGTCACATGCTTACCAAATCGTTCTTTCATCGGTCGAAATACATCACGGAACTGCGCGTCTTGTCCGCGAATGATTGAAAGAATGACCCAGTGATACCCAATGATGATTGGATATAGCATGAAGGATACAACAATTGTACTTAAAAGGAATACAATCGCCTGTACTGAATCGGCTTTCGCCCCGTAAAGTGTCGGATCGAGCAATGCACTAGATTCTAATATAACGGCACAGAGAAACGACCAGATTAACAGTCGACCTCGTTTCCCATTAATTGCTTCGTGTGTCCGTTCTGTCCATGTTTGAACCATTTTCTAGTCTCCCCCTGAATGATTTATCTTATATACGCTATATCGTTCAAATACGTTTCATGTTCACACAAAAAAGCAGAGATTCACTCTGCTCGTTCGTCCGCTCGATATTCTAGTATGTCCCCCGGTTGACAGTCGAGCGCTTCACAAATTGCTTCGAGCGTCGAAAAACGAATCGCTTTCGCTTTTCCATTCTTTAAAATCGACAAGTTCGCCATGGTGATCCCGACCCGTTCCGACAGCTCTGTCACACTCATTTTCCGCTTCGCTAACATCACATCTAGATTCACAATCATCGCCATTTTTCTCACCTCAGACCGTCAAATCGATTTCTTGTTTCATATCGATGGCTCGCTTCAATAATTTCTGTAACAACTCAGCAAAGACGGCAATGACAAATGCGGCGAACACGAAGACGAATCCGATGACTAAAAATCCTGGCGAGTCGTCACGCTCAGCGAACCAATAGAAGAACGGGAGTGTCGCCATATAGATGGCCGTGATGGTCAACGCACAATATTTAATGACACGAAGTGCTTTCACCGACCGATAGGAGAATGCCTCATTCCGATCAATCAATCCAAGTAAGATGAATGACTGTGACAAGGCAACGAAAAAGGGAATCGCTGCTACATACATCCCTCCAATAATCGGTCGCATCGAATTCGCAATCCATCCTCCGCTCTCCACCGCCTCTCGCCAAAGGAAAGGGAGTAAAAAGATACATGCCGCGAGAATCGGGAGCGACAAGACAATCACTGCTAGTTTCAAAAAGATGGTTTCCCGTTTCATCTGCCAAACACCTCATTTAGTTTTATTTTCTTTATCATATGCTATGATTTATCGTTTATCAATAAATATTTATCGAAAAAAATAGACCACGAGATGTACTCGAGGTCTATCACATTCATTTCATTGCTTCTAATTCACTTTCGGTCACCCATTTATGGTTTGTGACCTCTTTCCCGTCTTCGGTCGTGTAATCAACCATGTAAACGGTCGTCTCTTCCGCTGTATCGATTGTCGCTTCTGCGCCGTCCATCCCTTCCATATGGTCGGCGGCCAATACGACCTCATCCCCTTCAGACAAAGGCGCCTCGTCCGGATTGTCCAGTTCTTCGTGAATCACCCATTTGTGATCCTCCACCGGGTCACCACCTGTAGTCGGTGTATAGCTGACGGCGTAGACCGTCGTATCATATGCACCGACAATCGTCGCCTCCACGCCTTCCATCCCTGGCATGTGATCCGCTGTCATCATCGCGGTTGATCCGACTGGAAAAGTCGGATCACTGGCTTCCATCAGCCCGTCTGGAACTTCTCCAGACCCGGAGTGATCCATCGCTGAATGGTCCATGCTTTGCTCTTCTGACATCTCCATCGATGTGTCCTCTGCCGTATCCCCACAAGCGGCCAATGATGTCGCGAGAATCATGACACCGAGACCTGTCATCCATTTCTTCTGTTTCATCAAATCTCTCCTTTGTTCATACTCATGTAGATTTTACCCCCTCTTTTGAAGAAACAGACGTTTTTGAGAACATTACGATGATTTGTTAACTCATTGCAACAAAAAAGACCAAAATCCCGAAAGATTTTGGTCTTGGACATTATTCAACCGTTACAGACTTCGCCAAGTTACGTGGCTTGTCGACATCACAGTCGCGAGCGAGTGCTGCATAGTACGAGATGAGTTGAAGTGGAAGAACCGTCACGAGTGGCGTGAGAAGTGGTTCAACACGTGGAAGAACGAATGCGTCGTTCTCATGCTCCATTCCTTCCATTGAAATCGTACATGCGATGGCACCACGCGCCACAACTTCCTTGATGTTTCCACGGATGTTGAGGTGTGTGTTTGGTTGAGACACGAGCGTGATGACCGGTGTCCCTTCTTCAATCAAGGCGATCGGACCGTGTTTGAGTTCCCCACCTGGGTACCCTTCTGCTTGAATATATGAAATCTCTTTCAGCTTCAATGCGCCTTCGAGACCTACATATGAATCCAATCCACGTCCGAGGAAGAATGCGTTACGTGACTCTTTCAAGAACTTATCTGCAAGCTCTTCAAAGATTTCTTTTTGTGCCATGATCGAGTCCATCGTTGTCGCAACGAGTGCAAGTTCTTGCATGAGATCAAACGGGAGTTTCTTCCCGTTCGCACGAGCGATGTCGTATGCGAGAATCGCGAGGACGGCAATCTGTGCCGTGTATGCTTTCGTCGACGCGACCGCAATTTCTGGTCCGGCGTGGAGGAGCATCGTCTCGTTCGCTTCACGTGACAATGTCGATCCTGCCACGTTCGTCAACGTGAGCGCTTTATGGCCCAATTTTTTCACTTCGACGAGGACGGCACGGCTGTCCGCTGTCTCACCTGATTGTGAGATGAAGAGGAAGAGTGGCTTCTCTGTCAAAAGTGGCATGTTGTAACCGAACTCTGATGCGACGTGTACTTCAGTCGGTACACCTGCAACGCGCTCAATCAATTGCTTCCCGACAAGACCAGCGTGGTAACTTGTACCACATGCGACGATATAGACGCGGTCTGCTTCCGAAACGAGTTCACGCACGCCTTCTGCGAGCTCGATGTCGCCGTTCTCGTTCTGGTAGTGCTGGATGATGTTACGGATGACGGCTGGCTGTTCGTCCATCTCTTTCAACATGTAGTGCGCGTACGTACCCTTCTCGATGTCTGACGCATCGATCTCGGCCGTGTATGGTGCACGCTCGAGTACTTCGCCGTCGAGCGTCTTGATCGTCGCCGACTCACGTGTGAGGATGACGATCTCACCATCGTGGAGCTCGAGGTACTGGTCTGTCACCTGGAGCATCGCCATCGCGTCTGATGCGACGACGTTGAACGTGCCGTCACCAAGTCCGACGAGGAGCGGCGACTTGTTCTTGCCGATATAGAGGCGCTCTTTGTCCTCTGAGTCGATCATCGCAATCGCGTACGAACCGTGGAGGTCCGAAAGCGTCTTACGGAACGCCGCCTCGACATCGCCGAGCTCGACGAAGTGCTTCTCCATGAGCTGGACGATGACTTCTGTGTCCGTCTCTGAAAGGAACGGGACGTCGAGCGTCTTCTTGATGAGCTCGTCGTTCTCGATTACGCCGTTATGGACGAGCGTGAAGCGTCCTGTCGTGCTTTGATGCGGGTGGGCGTTCGGTACGCTCGGTACCCCGTGTGTTGCCCAACGTGTGTGGCCGATTCCAATCGTGCCGTCTACTTCTGCTGGGATGATTTCGCGTAGCGCAGCAATGCGACCGACTTCTTTGTGAACGTTGACATTCTCATGCATCAACGCAAGACCTGCCGAGTCATAACCACGGTACTCGAGTTTTTCGAGACCTTTGAGAAGGACTTCCTTCGCTCCGGTATTCCCAATCATTCCTACAATTCCACACATAAACAAATCTCCTCTATTCTTCGATTTCTCGAAAAAGGAAACGGGCTTTTTCTAAGAGCTGTCAGTACACGCTTCTTTGTCCGTCCGGTCGCCCGGGCGTTTTAAAAGCATGCTTATCGTCGTGACAGGCGACGAGGAGGCATCCGCCGAAATCTCGATAACCTCCAACCTCGTCAACTCCGCAGAGTTCTGGCGCTTGTTCGTACTCTTGTGTCCTTCCGTTTCCAAGGTCACGCTCTTAATAGTACAAATCACACCCCCATTCGTCAAGAAAATCCGCTGTTTTCTCGATGACAAAACGGAAACAAAAAGGGAATCCGATGTGGATTCCCTTGTGTTATTCCCGGTTTCGAAAATTTTATCCGTCTACGCCGTAATCTTCGCGTACGACTTGTGCGATTTTTTCAACGTAACGGTCACACTCTTCCGCTGTCGGGGCTTCCGCCATGACACGAACAAGTGGTTCTGTACCTGATGCACGGACGAGGATTCGACCGTTTCCGGCCATTTCCGCTTCCGCTTCTTGAATCGTTGCCAAGACACGCTCTCCGTTCATCGCATCGTTTTTATTCGTCACACGAATGTTCACGAGCTTTTGCGGATAAACTGGCATCTCTGCCGCTAATTCAGACAGTTTACGCCCTGTCGATTTCACGATTTCTGCCAATTGCACACCAGATAACATACCGTCACCCGTTGTCGAGTGATCGAGGAAAATCAAATGACCTGATTGTTCGCCACCGAGTGTATATTGATGTTTTTTCATTTCTTCAACGACATAGCGGTCACCCACTGCTGTTTGAAGCGCCGTCATGCCCGCTTCTTCAACGGCTTTATGGAAACCGAGGTTACTCATGACCGTCGCGACAATCGTGTTGTCTTTGAGACGCCCTTTTTCACTCAAGTATTTTCCGCAAATATACATGATCTTGTCTCCGTCGACAATTTCACCGTTCTCGTCAATCGCAATCAAACGGTCTCCATCCCCATCAAAGGCAAGGCCCATGTCCGCTCCTTTTTCACGGACGAATTCAGCCAAATGCTCAGGGTGTGTCGACCCGACACCTTCATTGATATTTAAACCGTTTGGCGAGTTTCCGATCGTCGACACGTTTGCTTCTAAGTCTGCAAACAGTCGAGCCGCAAGGCCACTCGTTGCTCCATGTGCACAGTCGAGTGCGATATGAAGACCATCAAAGTCTTCTTCTACCGTTTGTTTCAACATTTGAAGATACTTTTGCGCGCCTTCGTAGTAATCCGATACGAAACCGAGATCTTTACCTGTCGGACGCGGGAGCGTATCTTCCGCAGCATCTAAGATGTCTTCAATTTCTTGCTCGGTCGCATCGTCTAATTTGAAACCATCGCTACCGAAGAATTTGATTCCGTTATCCGCCACAGGGTTATGCGATGCTGAAATCATGACACCTGCCGTCGCGTCGAGCGATTTCGTCAAGTAAGCGACTCCAGGTGTTGAAATGACACCGAGACGCATCACTTCTGCACCGATTGAGAGAAGACCCGCAATCAATGCACCTTCAAGCATATGTCCTGAAATCCGTGTATCACGACCGATCAACACTTTTGGCTGTTCGCCTTCTGGCAAATGTTTCGACAACACGTAGCCACCCGCACGACCTAAACGATATGCTAATTCCGCAGTTAACTCAGAGTTGGCAACACCGCGAACTCCATCTGTTCCAAAATATTTACCCATAAGATTAAATCCTCACTTTTGTATGATTGAACATCTTTATTGAATGGAAGATGTTTCTGTTTCTTCATCGACACTCGTCAATTGAACATCGATTGTCTTTGGCGAGATCACGGTCACGCCTTTTGGTACTTCATAATCTGCATCGACTGCATGTGTTCCGCTCGGCAATCCGGTCAGATCTAACGTCACGTTGACACTGTTTGATGAGATGCTTTCAAGAAGGGAACGTTTGCCCGAGAGCGTCACGCTGACCACTTCTTGCGTTTGAATCGTGTAATTCGTCCGGTCATATCCACGGACAGTGATTGGGACGGTCAACCGAATCCGCTCTGTCAATTCACCCGTGTCATCTTTCGTCTCATCATTTGGACGAACGAGCACCTGGACTTCTACTTCTTTTTTACCGAGTGAAGTCGCTCCTTCCGGAAGACGAAGGGTAGCGGTCACTTTTTCCGACTTCGTTAAATCGTCAAGTTCAATCGGTTCTGTCTCCACTTGCTGGAGTTCATCTAGCACCGCTTTTGGTGCAAAGACACGGACTTCCGTCTCACCTAGCAACGTATCAACTAAGCGGAAATCGTCTGCCACCTCTCCGCTCATGACGACCTCGATTGGAATCATCGCGCTCTCATCATAAATCGGTACGGTGACATTGATGATATTCGGATCGACTGACACGTTCAACGGATTTCCATTCGCATCTAAAATGGTCGGTGGAATTTCTCGTGTGAACGTCTGACTTTGATTGGCAACATCCACATTCAACGTGATTTCTTTGACGTTTTGAATCCGACTCGCACCACCTGTGACTTTTACAGTCGACGGTTCGATTTCGACATCGCCCGCGACTTTTCCGTCCGGTAATTGATCTTTGTTCAACAGATTCACGGACACAGGGACTTCAATCGTTTGTTTCCGATCGATATAGATTTCGACAGTCTCTCGATCTAGTTTGACATTGACGTCTCCGCCGAATCCACGCGCTTCGACCGGGACACGATGGAATCCGGTGCCAAGATTGGTCAAATCGACGAACACCTGATAATCTTTCACCAATTTCGTCATCGTTAAACTACTAGATGGCCCTTGAAGCTCGACACCCATCTCTTCCGGAACATTATATGCGACATACTGGACCTCATCAAAAAACACTTCGACCGGCACATCGAGCGTCATGGAACTTTGTCCGACGATTGGCAATGCGCTAGATGCGTTATTCGAAGAACTGGTCTCAGCGACCATTAAGTATAGAAGGACGGCTAAAGCAAGTGCGATGAAGCGGAGAAACCACTTATGTTGTAACCACTGATCAATCACTTACTTATCCCCTCCTTTTTTGCCGAAGAACGAGAGGGTCGCCTCTTTTTCTTCGATGACGAGTTCTTGAATTAATTTATTGCGAAGCGCTTCTTCGTCTAGTTCCCGATACAAGCGGCCCGCGATTGCAAGTGAGACTGCTCCCGTTTCTTCTGAGACGGTAAGAGTGACGCTATCCGTCACTTCACTGACCCCGATGGCTGCTCGGTGACGCGTCCCGAGGGCTTTATCGATGTGCGGGCTTTCCGAAAGCGGTAAATAGCAAGCTGCCGCCGCAATTTTCCCGTCCTGAATAATCATCGCGCCATCATGAAGCGGCGTATTCGGAATGAATAAGTTAATAATCAACTGGGATGTGATATGCGAGTCCATACGAATGCCGGTCTCCACATACTCGTTTAATCCCGTATCGCGTTCAATCGCAATCAATGCACCGATTCGCCGTTTTGACATGTACTGTGCGGAACTGACGATGGCTTCAATCATTTGTCGTTGTTGCTCCTCATCACTTGTTCCCGTACGACTGAATAAGTTACTCGTTCGTCCGAGATGTTCAAGACCACGTCTCAACTCTGGCTGAAAAATGATGATAATTCCGAGGAGACCGTACGTGATCACCTGATTTAGCAAGAACTGGAGCGTCTTCAATCCGAAGAAACCGCTCAAGAACCAACTGACTAGAATGATGGAAATCCCTTTAATTAATTGTACTGCTTTTGTCCCACGCACAATCATCATCAACTTGTAAATGACATACGTGACGACGACGATATCTAAAACATCATTCAAATAATCGTACCAATGTACGTTTTCTGAAAGATTTAAAAATGAGAAAAATGATACTTGTTCAAGTAGCGGCAAATGCTCCCCTCCTCAACTACCTAGCTAAATCGTGCAAATTCCATTATATCATCATTTCAATAGATACGCATTGCGTCACGTCAAAACGAAACCAGATTGAAACGAAAAAAAGACGCCGGAAGCGTCTTTAGAAAAGTTGTTTCATCGAGTACCAAATCCATTCGAACATCTGATCGATCTGTTCGAGTTCACCTGTCACTTGACCGGCACTTGCTAAATAGGCACGACCATTGACGGCTGTCGCGTTTCCATTGACGGTACCTTCAATCCGTAAATCGCCACCTTGGACCGTGATGTCTTTTTCAACCGTGACACCGGCCGGGACAATGACTTCATTCTCAGATACGATCACACCTGGTACTTTTGTATAGGTCATCGTCTCTGAAGCGCTGCTCCATAGTCCGAGTGTCGCACTAGACATCAAACTAAAGAACAGTACGGCCGCAATCAAACCTGGGTGCCGTTGCAACCATAGCATTTGTTTCGAGTGCGGTTTGCGTTCTTTTCGAACCGGTTTTGATAACGGTACGACAGAATCAGGTGCTGTCTGTGCAGGAGTTTCAGGTAAAGCGGCCATCACTCGAGCCGTAAAATCTGCTGATATTTTTGGACGAGGCAATGCTTTCAGTTCTGCGTCGATTCGTTCATATTGTAGATACGATTCATATAATTCATCGTCCTCTAACAATTGACGCAATTCGTCAGATTCTTCGGGCAAAACGCCATCTTCCAAATATTGTTGTACTTTTTCTTCAGGAGTCAATTGAACCCCTCCCTATTTTGAAAGATTGTTTTTAACATTTCTCTTCCCCGGAAGATCCTTGTCTTAACCGTTGCGACCGGCATGTCGATCATCACGCTGATTTCTTTAAGCGACAAATCATCCACATATTTTAATAATAACGGAATGCGATATTTGTCTGGAAGTTGCTTGATTGCCTCATGCATTTCACTTCGAATTTCGCGATGAACCACTTGGGCATCGGGTTGGGGCGCTTCATCAGCTAAGTGGTCTTGATAAGTCAAACCGTCTGTACCCGCAATTTCGGCATCCATCGAATATTCCGGCTTCCGCTTCCTCAATCGATCGATGGCAACGTTTGTCGTGATTCGATAGAGCCATGTTTTGAACTTATATTGCGCGTCATACGTATCGATTCGTGTATAGGCACGAATGAACGCCTCTTGGGCAGCGTCCTCTGCTTCGCCGCGATCATACAAAATTTTATAGGCGATTGCAAAGACGCCATCCTTGTATAGTTCTACCAGTTCGGCAAACGAATCGTGATTCCCCGCCCTCAATTCATCAACCAAACGGGTGGTCAGCCGTTCCATCAATCCACTTCCCCTCTCCGCTACACATGCGGTCATCTCTATATACGTCTTGATATTGAAATGGTTTCAAAAAAATCAAAAAAAGTTTCCATCCCCATTGTAGCAAACGGGTTTGGAAACTGTAAGGAAATCAGACGGTTTCGCCTTCCAATAACAGGTTTTCTTTAGATTTTATAATCGTTTCACATAAGCGATAGGCCAACTGAGCCGTCACGTCATCCCGGTCTAATGCCGGATTTAACTCGACGAGCTCTACTGCGATCAAGTCTTCTGCTTGCATCGCTTCTTTTAAAATCGCTTTGGCTTCGACTTCTGTTAAACCGCCGTCAACCGGTGTACCTGTTCCAGGAACGAGGGATGCATCGAGACTATCCATATCGAAACTGATATAAAAACGGTCTACTCGTTCACGAAGATAACTCAATGACTCTTTCATGATGACATCCACGCCACGCGTACGTACTTCTTCTACTGTAATGACTTTGATGCCGAGTCGATTGATTTCATTCATTTCTCCTTCATCGATATCACGCAGGGCAATATAAACTAAATGCTCTGGTGATAGCTTCGGATCACGTCCGCCCACTTCTGTCAGACGCACGTCGCCCATCCCCATCGCTGCCGCAAGTGGCATTCCGTGAATATTCCCCGATGGTGATGTTTCGCCTGTATTCAAGTCAGCGTGAGCATCCACCCAAATGACTCCATAAGGACCTGTTTGAGCCAATCCAGCAAGAGTACCGATTGCCATACTATGATCGCCCCCAACGATCAAAGGGAATCGATTTTCTGAAATCTCACGATGTACGACTTCTGCTAATTCCGTGACGGTATGCAGGACACCATCGACCCGTTTTAAATGTTCTTCATTTTCTCGAATTTCAGATTCCGGCAAGACACGAATCGTATGTTTGACCGTTCCTGTTGGAAGGAGTTGTTGCATCCCCATTTCATTTAACTTTGTCGGTCCTTGATCGACCCCTAATTTCCCCTGACCGTAACGCAGCGGCACGTGAATATATGACCATTGCATCGCCATTCCCCCTTTATACGCTTGATAGTTAAATTGTAAACGCTATCATTTGTTTGGTTCAACTCGGCAGAATGATGAATAAACATGCAAAAAGGCAGCCTGAATGGTGGCAGGCTGCCTTTCTCTGTACTCTCAATTGAATGGTTCATGGTTTTAGGCAAAAAAAAACTTAAGTCATCACTAACTTAAGAAAAAAACATATGGTGGAGCCTAGCGGGATCGAACCGCTGACCTCCTGCGTGCAAGGCAGGCGCTCTCCCAGCTGAGCTAAGGCCCCGAAACAGGGATAAGAATATGGAGCGGAAGACGGGATTCGAACCCGCGACCCCGACCTTGGCAAGGTCGTATTCTACCACTGAACTACTTCCGCAAAAAAATGGTGAGCCATGCAGGGCTCGAACCTGCGACCCTCTGATTAAAAGTCAGATGCTCTACCAACTGAGCTAATGGCTCAAACCTGGTGGGGGGGGGCGGATTCGAACCGCCGAACCCGAAGGAGCGGATTTACAGTCCGCCGCGTTTAGCCACTTCGCTACCCCCCCGAGGAGTGCCGGCGAAAGGATTCGAACCCTCGACCCTCTGATTACAAGTCAGATGCTCTACCAACTGAGCTACACCGGCATATATATAGGTTTGATGTAATAAATAAAGATGGTGGAGGATGACGGGATCGAACCGCCGACCCCCTGCTTGTAAGGCAGGTGCTCTCCCAGCTGAGCTAATCCTCCATATTGGTGACCCGTACGGGATTCGAACCCGTGTTACCGCCGTGAAAGGGCGGTGTCTTAACCGCTTGACCAACGGGCCTAAATTGGCTCCGCAAGTAGGATTTGAACCTACGACCTACCGGTTAACAGCCGGTTGCTCTACCACTGAGCTATTGCGGAACGATCTTGCCTGG